>NZ_JBEZIB010000006.1:0-273329 GCF_040650855.1 Streptomyces sp. NPDC048606
CACTCGCTCCTCGCGCCGTTCGCTCTCCTGCCCCTACGCTCTCCCTCCGTCGTCGCCCCTCGGGCGGGTCTCTCAGGCCGGCACCACCGCCGGGGGCGCGCGCGCGGCCCCCGCCCCCCCGGCCGCCCCCCCCCCTCTCGTTTGCGTGCTCGGGTTACGCCGACTTCTCGTGCGGGCCCTGGTCCTTGGGGACGATGCGGGGGACGAGCGTCGGGTTGACGTTGGAGCGGACCACGTCGGCGGTGATGACCACGCGGGCCACGTCCTTGCGGGACGGGACCTCGTACATCACCGACATGAGGACCTCCTCCATGATGGCGCGCAGACCGCGCGCGCCCGTCTGGCGCAGGATCGCCTGGTCGGCGATGGCTTCGAGGGCCTCTCGCTCGAAGTCCAGCTCGACACCGTCGAGTTCGAACAGCCGCTGGTACTGCTTCACCAGCGCGTTGCGCGGCTCGACGAGGATCTGGAGCAGGGCCTCGCGGTCCAGGTTGTGCACCGAGGTCAGGACGGGGAGACGGCCGATGAACTCGGGGATCATCCCGAACTTCACCAGGTCCTCCGGCATGACCTCCTGGAACTGGTCGCTCGCCTCGATCTCGCGCTTCGAGCGGATCGTCGCCCCGAAGCCGATGCCCTTGGCGCCCGCGCGCGACTCGATGATCTTCTCCAGGCCGGCGAAGGCGCCGCCCACGATGAAGAGCACGTTCGTCGTGTCGATCTGGATGAACTCCTGGTGCGGGTGCTTGCGTCCGCCCTGCGGGGGCACCGACGCGGTCGTGCCCTCCAGGATCTTCAACAGGGCCTGCTGGACGCCCTCGCCGCTCACGTCGCGCGTGATCGACGGGTTCTCGCTCTTGCGGGCGACCTTGTCGATCTCGTCGATGTAGATGATCCCGGTCTCGGCCTTCTTGACGTCGTAGTCGGCCGCCTGGATCAGCTTGAGCAGGATGTTCTCGACGTCCTCGCCGACGTAGCCGGCCTCCGTCAGCGCCGTCGCGTCCGCGATGGCGAACGGGACGTTCAGCATGCGCGCCAGCGTCTGCGCGAGCAGGGTCTTGCCGGAGCCCGTCGGGCCCAGCAGCAGGATGTTGGACTTCGCGAGCTCGATCGCGTCGTCACGGCCCTGAGCGCCGCCGTTCTCGCCGGCCTGGACGCGCTTGTAGTGGTTGTAGACCGCCACGGAGAGCGCCTTCTTCGCCGGCTCCTGGCCGACGACGTAGCTCTCCAGGAACTCGTAGATCTCACGGGGCTTGGGGAGTTCCTCCCACCGGACCTCGGAGGTCTCCGCGAGTTCCTCTTCGATGATCTCGTTGCAGAGGTCGATGCACTCGTCGCAGATGTACACACCGGGTCCTGCGATGAGCTTCTTCACCTGCTTCTGGCTCTTCCCGCAGAACGAGCACTTGAGCAGGTCGCCGCCGTCACCGATGCGTGCCACGAGGTGCTTCCCCTTCGCCTGGGAGACGCCTGGTTCAGCGCTCCTGGTGCCTCATATCCGACGGTACCTTGCCGGGGGCCCCGTGCGGGGCCCCCTTGACGTGGTTCACATCGCCGAAATGCGACAGCGAGCCCACGCCGACTGGTGGCAAGGATCAGAGCGCGTTGCTCTTGCGGGTGGAGATGATCTGGTCGATCAGGCCGTACGCGAGCGCGTCCTCGGCCGTGAGGATCTTGTCGCGCTCGATGTCCTCGCGGATCTTCTCGATCGGCGTGGTCGAGTGCTTGGCCAGCATGCTCTCCAGCTGGTCGCGCATGCGCAGGATCTCGTTGGCCGCGATCTCCAGGTCGGAGAGCTGCTCGCGGCCGGTGCCGCCCGAGGGCTGGTGGATCAGCACGCGGGCGTTCGGCAGGGCCATGCGCTTGCCGGGGGTGCCGGCGGCCAGCAGGACGGCGGCCGCGGAGGCGGCCTGGCCCATGCAGACCGTCTGGACGTCCGGCTTCACGAACTGCATCGTGTCGTAGATGGCCGTCAGCGCGGTGAAGGAACCACCGGGGCTGTTGATGTAGATCGAGATGTCGCGGTCCGGGTCCATCGACTCCAGGCACAGCAGCTGCGCCATGACGTCGTTGGCCGAGGCGTCGTCGATCTGGACGCCGAGGAAGATCACGCGCTCCTCGAAGAGCTTCGCGTACGGGTCGTACTCGCGCACGCCCTGCGAGGTGCGCTCGACGAAGCGCGGGATCACGTAGCGGTTGTCCACCTGCGGGCCGGAGTAGAGGCCGCTCGCGGAGAAGTTGTTCTGCATCTGGGTGTTCACCATCCTGGTGGCGTTCTGCGGGCTGTCGGCTGCTGGGTAGCGGCGGTGGGTACCGGGATCAGGCCCCGGTGCCGCCGCCGCCCGGTGCGCTGGACGCGGCCGAGATGATCTCGTCGATGAGGCCGTAGTCCTTGGCCTCCTCGGCGGTGAACCAGCGGTCGCGGTCACCGTCGCGGATGATCGCCTCGACGGTCTGGCCCGAGTGGAACGCGGTGATCTCGGCCATCCGCTGCTTGGTGCGCAGCAGGTACTGGGCCTGGATCTTGATGTCCGACGCGGTGCCACCGATGCCGGCGGAGCCCTGGTGCATCAGGATGTCGGTGTTCGGCAGGGCGAAGCGCTTGCCCTTGGCGCCGCCGGTCAGCAGGAACTGCCCCATGGAGGCGGCCATGCCCATGCCGATGGTGACGACGTCGTTCGGGATGAACTGCATGGTGTCGTAGACGGCCATGCCGGCCGTCACGGAGCCACCGGGGCTGTTGATGTACAGGTAGATGTCCTTCTCCGGCTCGGCGGCCAGGAGGAGGAGCTGCGCCGTGATCTTGTTCGCGATGTCGTCGTCGACCTGCTGGCCGAGGAAGATGATGCGCTCGCCGAGCAGCCGGTTGTAGACATGGTCGCCGAGGCCGCCACCGATGGACGGCTCACCCGCGGCGTAAGGCTTCAGATTCGTCACGTATCCACCTGCTCGTCTCCGACGGCCACATGCCGTCTCAGCGTCTCGTTCTGGGGCGCGGACCCACCGATGGTGCGAAGCACTCCGGCTTCGGGTACTCCCGTGCCCTCGTATTCATGGACCCTAACGCGCAGGTAGGACAACGCCATCCCGCTTCCCGAACTGTTCGCTCGGAGCGCAAGCTCCACCCGCCCTCCGGCGGATGTGCGGAAGGGCCCGGACGCGGTCGCGTCCGGGCCCTCCGTGGCACTGCTCAGCGGGCTTCGCCCGGGGTGTTACTTGGCCTCGTCGGCCTTGGCCTCGGCGTCACCCTCGACGGCGGCCTCGACGACCTCGGCGGCCGTCTCGGTCTCGTCCTCGTCGTCGGAGAGGTCGATGACCTCACCGTTGGTGTCGACGACCTTGGCCTTCTCCACGACGACCGCGAGGGCCTTGCCGCGGGCGACCTCGCCGACGAGCATCGGGACCTGGCCACCCTCGACGACCGCCTGGGCGAACTGGTCGGGGGACATGCCGGAGGACTGCGCGCGACGCATGAGGTGCTCGGTGAGCTCCTCCTGGTTGACGCCCAGCTTCTCCTGGTTGACCAGCGCGTCGAGGACGAACTGGGTCTTGATGCCCTTGACGGCCTGCTCGGTGGTCTCGGCGTCGAACTCCTCGACCGTCTTGCCCTGGATCTCCAGGAACTTCGCCAGGTCCAGGCCCATCTGGCCGAGCTGGTGGTGCTCCAGGTTGTGCTTGCGGGTCTGGACCTCGTCCGCGAGGAGCTTCTCGGGGATCGGGACCTCGACGAGCTCCAGGAGCTTCTCCAGGACGCGCTCCTGGGCCTGGGTGGCCTGGTCGTACTGCTTCATGTTCTCGAGGCGCTTGCGGCTGTCGGCCTTCAGCTCGTCGAGGGTGTCGAACTCGCTCGCCATCTGGGCGAACTCGTCGTCCAGCTCCGGCAGCTCGCGGGCGGAGACCTTGGTGACCTTGACGGTGACCTCGGCGTCCTTGCCCTCGGCGGAGCCGCCCTTCAGCTGGGAGGTGAAGGTGGCCTCGCCACCGGCCTCCAGGCCCTTGACGGCCTCGTCGATGCCGTCGAGGAGCTCGCCCGAGCCGATGGTGTAGGAGACGTCGGAAGCGACGCCGTCCTCCAGCACCTCGCCGTCGACCTTGGCCTCCAGGTCGATGGTGACGACGTCACCGTCGGCGGCGGCGCGCTCGACATCCTTGGTGGACGCGAAGCGGCCGCGCAGCTGCTCGACGGACTTCTCGACGTCCTCGTCCGAGACCTCGACCGCGTCGACCTCGACCTCGATGCCGGAGTAGTCCGGGATCTCGATCTCGGGGCGGACGTCGACCTCGGCGGTGAAGGAGAGCAGCTCGCCGTCCTTCAGCTCCGTGATGTCGACCTCGGGCTGGCCCAGCGGGTTCAGGTCGGCCTCGTTGACCGCCTCGGTGTAGAACTTCGGGAGGGCGTCGTTGACGGCCTCCTCCAGCACCGCACCGCGGCCGAAGCGCTGGTCGATGACGCGCGCGGGGATCTTGCCCTTGCGGAAGCCCTTCACCGTGACCTGCTGGTTGATCTTCTTGTACGCCGCGTCGAGGCTGTCCTTGAGCTCCTCGAAGGGCACCTCAACAGTGAGCCGAACCCGAGTCGGGTTCAGGGTCTCCACGGCGCTCTTCACGGTTCGGTCTCCTTGTGGCTGACTGCTTGGGGTTCTGCCGCATCGCTGCGATTCAGCGGTTCGGCGGATTCGGCCCGGTCCATCAGACACACGGGCACGCAGCTTGCATAGTAACCGCAAGCGGCAATCAGCCCACAACGCGATCTTCGTGAGGGATCCCGTGAGGGGGTACTGCTGGATGGTCGGGGTGGCCGGATTCGAACCGACGACCTTCCGCTCCCAAAGCGGACGCGCTACCAAGCTGCGCCACACCCCGTCGGTGCGACACGTAGGGTACATGCCCGGAGACCCTCCGACGCCCCCGGTTTTCCGGGCGGGCGCGGGCGGCCGGCGCGCGGAGCCCGGCGCGGCACCGAAAGGGGTGTGCACTCCCCCGGCGCGACCCGCTAGGATGCTGTTCGTGCCGCGGTCCCCGGACCTGCGGCGCACGCGTTGCGGGTGTAGCTCAATGGTAGAGCCCTAGTCTTCCAAACTAGCTACGCGGGTTCGATTCCCGTCACCCGCTCTCGACGGCTCAGGGCCAGGTCGGAGGAATTCCTCCACCTGGCCCTGACGCGTTTCCCCGGCGCGTTCGCGGGGCCGCGCCGCCGGGTCGCCGGACCGCTAGAGCTTGATGCCGGCGATGGTGTCCGCGAGGGAGTTCAGGAAGCGGTTCACGTCCGGGGCGATGGAACTGGACGCCAGGAAGAACCCGAAGAGCACCGCGACGATGGCCGGGCCGGCCTTGATGTGCTTGCCGCGGATCAGGATCACCAGGATGATCGCCAACAGAACCACCACTGACAGCGAAATGGCCACTACTGATCACACCTTCGGTCGTCCCCTGGCCGGCCCGGGGCGTACGTCCGTGCGCATCCCCATACGCACCATCCTCCCACCAACACGCCCCCGCTATCCGTCTCGTGACGAATCACCGTCGTTTCGGGCACGTCAACGGCGCCTGAAATGGCCGCATTTCGGGCATGCGGGGCGGAGCGGGGGGCGGGTCAGGGGGCGGTGATCCCCAGGAGCGCGCGGACGTGGGCGTACTTCGCGGTCAGCCGCTCGCGGGTGGGGGCGTCGAGTACGGACAGCCGTACGGGGTCGGCGTTGTGCGCGAGGTCGGCCTCCTTGACCAGGACGGCGCCCGGGGTGGCGAGGATCCGGGCCGCGTAGGCCTCCAGCGGTTCTCCGGGGCGTTTGGTCAGGGCCCCGACCATCGCCTTGACCTCCTCGGGCAGGGCCGCCGCGGCCAGCCACCCGGGGGTCAGGGCCTCGTCCTCGATGGCGTCGTGCAGCCAGGCGGCGGCCTGCTGCCCGAGGCTGCCGCCGCGCAGCCGGACGCCTTCGGCGACGGCCGCGAGGTGCTCGGCGTAGGGCCGGCCGGCCTTGTCCGTCTGGCCCTCGTGCGCCGCGCGGGCGAGGGCCTCGACCTCGGTGAGGGTCAGGGGGTGGTCCGTCATTCGAGCTCCTTCGCCGCCGTACGCAGGGCTTCGGCGACCCGGTGCGCGTCCGCCCGCGTGGTGCGCCAGTTGGAGAACGCGGCCCGCAGCGCGGGGGTTCCCCCGTACACCGTAGGGGTCAGGAAGACCTCGGCCTCGACCGCCCGGCGCAGGGCGGCCAGGCGTTCGGCGGTGGGGGCCTCGGCGAGGGTGAAGCAGACGACGTTGAGGCGGACCGGGGCGAGCAGGCGCAGGGCGGGGTCGCGGTCGAGGGCGGCACCGAGCGCGCGGGCGCAGTCGACGTCCCGTTCGACGATCTCCCGGTGGCCCTCGCGGCCGTAGGCGCGCAGCGTGAACCAGGCGGCGAGGGCGCGCAGGCGGTGGGAGTTCTCGGGGGTGAGGTGGACCAGGTCGGGGTGGTCGCCGAGGGGGCCGAGGTAGGCGGCGGAGTTCTGGAAGACGCGGGCCTGGAGGTCGCGCCGGCGGGTGAACTGGACGGCGCTGTCGTAGGGGACGTTCAGCCACTTGTGCAGGTCGACGCAGAGGGAGTCGGAGGCGTCGAGGCCGGCGGCGAGGTGGGCGTGGGCCGGGGAGAGGGCGGCGAAGGCGCCGAAGGCGGCGTCGGTGTGGAGCCAGAAGTCGTGGCGCTCGCGCAGGGCGGCGAGGGCGGGCAGGTCGTCGAAGTCGACGGTGTTGACGGTGCCGGCGTTGGCGACGACGACGGCCGGGCCGGGCGTGTCGGCGAGCGCCCGGTCCAGGGCGGCGGGGTCGACGGCCTCGCGGCCGGGGAGGGTCGGGACGGGGACGAGGGCGGCGCGGCCGAGGCCGAGGACGGAGAGGGCCTTGGCGATGGAGGAGTGCGGGGCGCCGGACAGGACGCGGACGCGGCCGAGGGCGCCGACGCCGTCCTCGGCGACGCGGACCCCGAGGCGTTCGCCGAGCCATTCGCGGGCGATGGCGAGGCCGGTGGTGTTGGACATGGTGGCGCCGCTGACGAAGGTGCCGCTGTGGGCTTCGGAGAGGCCGAAGAGTTCGCGCAGCCAACCGACCGTCTCGCGTTCGAGGTCCTGGCCCGCGCCGTCGAGGGCGGAGTTGGAGTTCTGGTCGTGGGCGGCGGTCAGCCAGTCCCCCGCGAGGGCGGCGGGGGTGGCGCCGCCGGTGACGAAGCCGAGGTAGCGGGGACCGGCGGAGGCCGACAGGCGCGGGGCCCAGCGGGAGGCGAAGGCGGCGAGGGCCACCTCGGTGCCGACGCCGTGCTCGGGGAGCGGTTCGGGGTCCGGGAGCGGGGAGGCGGGCGGTACGACGGGGCGGGAGTCGAGGCCGGCGAGGGTGGCGCCGGCGGCGCGGCGGGTGGCGTCGAGGAGTTCGGGCAGGCGCGCGAGGTCGGCGGCGAGGGTGCGGTCCATGGCCGCACGGTAGGGGCGCGGCGGGGTCCGGGAACGGGCCAATCGCGTCGCAGTGGCCCGTTCGGCGTTCCAGGGCCTGTCGTCGACAGGCCCTAAGGTCTTCGGATGATCACAAGAGTACGGATGCGGGTGCGCGGGGGCGGCGCGGCGGCCGGGGGCCTGCTGCTGGCGGCGGCCCTGCTCGGATGCGGGACGACGGTGGCGCCCGGGGCCGCGGGCCCGGCGGGCGCGCCGGGGACGCCGGCGGCGGTGCCGAGCGGGGCCGTACGGGCCGACGGGCTGCCGACCGCGCCGACCGACACCCCGGCGACCCCCTCGGCGACGGCCTGCGAGGGAGGCGTGCGGTTGCTGGAGGGGCCGGGGAACGCGGCGATGGGGCTGCGGGTGGCCGACTTCCAGTTGATCAACTGCGGGAGCGGCGACTACGTGTTGAACGGGTACCCGGAGATCCGGCTGCTGGACGGGCAGGGGCGCCCCGTGGAGGTCCACGTGGGGCACGGCACGAACGGCGTGACGATCATGGACAACTTCGACGCACCGCCCCGGAAGGTGACGCTCCGACCGGGGCAGGCGGCGTCGGTGGGCCTGGTCTGGCGGAACACGGTCACGGAGGTGTCGACGCCGCCCGCCGAGGGACGGGTGCTGGAGCTGACCCCGAAGCCGGGCGCCCCGCGCCTGCGCCTGCCGCTCGCGAGCCCCGTGGACCTCGGCACCACCGGCCGGCTGGGTCTGAGCGCCTGGTCGGCGGTGTCCCGCTGAGCCCCGCCGCGCCGGGGCCGGGGCCGGGGCCTACGCCGTCGTGAGCGCGGTCATGCGGGAGGCGACGGCCAGGGCCGTGCTGCGCGGGATGCGGTCGGCGATGAGGCCGTCGGCGAGGAACAGCACCTGGTCGGCGTGGGCGGCGGCGGCCGGGTCGTGGGTGACCATGACGACGGTGGCGCCGAGGGAGTCGACGGCGTCCCGCAGCAGCCCGAGGACCTCGCCCGCGGTGGTGGTGTCGAGGGCGCCGGTGGGCTCGTCGGCGAAGACCACGTCGGGTCGGGTGACCAGGGCCCGGGCGATGGCGACCCGCTGCTGCTGACCGCCGGAGAGTTCGGCGGGGCGGCGCCGGCCCTTGCCGTCGAGGCCCACGCGGGCCAGCAGTTCGGCGACGCGGGCGCGGTCCTGGCGCCCGCCGCCGAGCCGCACGGGCAGCAGGACGTTCTGCTCGACGGTCAGCGAGGGCATCAGGTTGAAGGCCTGGAAGACGAAGCCGAGGCGGCTGCGGCGCAGCTCGGTGAGCTGGTTCTCGTTCATGCCGGTGAGTTCGGTGCCGCCCAGGCGCACGGAGCCCTCCGTGGGGAGGTCGAGTCCGGCGGCGCACTGGAGGAACGTGGACTTGCCGGAGCCGGAGGGGCCCATCACGGCGGTGAAGCTGCCGCGCGGGAGGGCGATGTCGATGCCGCGCAGGGCGTGGACGGCCGTGGCGCCGCGCCCGTAGACGCGTCGGACGCCGCGCAGTTCGACGGCGGGGGTGCCGTGGGGGTCCGTCGTGTGCTCGCCGTCCCGCTGTCGCCGCTCGCGCCGGAACCCCATGGTGTGCCGCCTTCCCTGCCGGAGCCGTTGTCGTGTGCGCATCCGACGCTACGGAGCCCCGGCGGCGCCGGCCATGGTGCGGACCGGCGGAGCGGGGTGGGGCAAACCCCACCCCGTGGTCAGGGGGAGCGGCGGATCAGGAGCAGGGCGCGGTCGTCGTTGACGTCCTTGGCCACCTTCTCGATGAGGTGCCAGGCGGCGCCCTCCCAGCCGGCGGCGACGTAGCGGTCGGCTTCGCCGGTGAGCCGGTCGATGCCCTCGCTGATCTCGCGGTCGGCGGTCTCGACGAGGCCGTCGGTGAAGAGCATCAGGACGTCGCCGCGCCGCAGGTTGCCGCGGGCGGGCTCGAACTCGGCGCCGTCGTAGACGCCGAGGAGGGGGCCCTCGCCGGAGACCTCCTGCCAGCGACCGGTGCCGGCGGAGAGCTGGAGGGCGGGGAGGTGACCGGCGGAGAGGAGTTCGTAGTCGCCGGTCTCCAGGTCGAGGACGAGGTGGATGGAGGTGGCGAAGCCCTCGTCCCAGTCCTGGCGCAGGAGGTAGCCGTTGGCGGCCGGCAGGAACCCGTGCGGGGGCAGGGCGCCGAGCAGGCCGCCGAAGGCCCCGGAGAGCAGCAGGGCGCGGGAGCCGGCTTCCATGCCCTTGCCGGAGACGTCGGTGAGGACGATCTCCAGGGTGCGGCCGCCGCCGGTGCGGGCGGCGACGACGAAGTCCCCGGAGAAGGACTGGCCGCCGGCGGGGCGCAGGGCCATCTCGCGGTGCCAGCCGCGCGGCAGGGCGGGGAGCTTGCTCTGGACGCGGATGCGTTCGCGGAGGTCGAAGAGCATGGTGCCGCCGCGCCGCCAGGGGACCCCGACGCGGCTGCGGAACTGGGCGATGACCAGCCCGAAGAAGCCGCAGGCGGCCACCACGAGCACGGTGCCGGGGGTGACCCGGGCGGGCCCTTGGGTGTACGGGCCGAGGACGAGGGCCTCGACGATCAGGGCGGTGGCGGAGGCGGCGTAGAGGGCGAGGAGGCTGGCGGGCCGCAGCAGCAGTCCGCCCGCCACGATGGGCAGGACCAGGGCCGACGGGGAGAACCAGACGGGCAGCATCAGGGTGCCGCAGGCGAGCGCGGGCACGGTCAGGAGCAGGCCGACGAAGGCGAGCCAGTCGGAGGCGTCGCCGCGGAAGTAGTCGACGGCGGATTTGCGCAGGGCGGTGCGGGCCCGGTGCGACATCATGCGCGCCCGGGCCGTGAGCGTCTCCACGCGTGCTCCGGCCATTGCTTCGGGACCCTATCCATCCAGGCTGTGTGCGCGCAGGGGTACCCCCGGACCTCGGGGTGTTCGGGGATCGAAAACCTTTCGACCGGGACGTATCGCCCTGGTAGGTATGACCTTATGGCTCTTGATACGCGTGTATTGCAGGGTGATGAGTGGGATGCCTGGTACGACCATCTGGAACTGGCGTTCGGTGGCGTGCCCGAGAGTCCCGAGGAGCGGGCGCTCTACCGGTCGCTGACCGAGCCGGAACGTTCGCTCGGCGTCTGGGACGGGGAGACCTGCGTCGGCTCGGCCGGCGCCTTCAGCTTCCGGCTCTCGGTACCGGGCGGGGCCCTGGTGCCGGCGGCGGGCGTGACGATGGTGGGGGTCGCCCCCACCCACCGCAGGCGGGGCGTGCTGACCTCGCTGATGCGGCGCCAGTTGGACGACGTCCGCGCGGGTGGCGAACCGCTCGCCGTGCTGACGGCCTCGGAGCCGGAGATCTACGGCCGCTTCGGGTACGGGATCGGCGCGTACGGGATGTCCTTCGACGTCGACACCACCCGCGTGCGGCTGTCCGTGCCGCCGGGCACGGACGCGGTGCGGATGCGGCTGGTGGACCCGCGCAAGTCGCTGGCCGACTGCGAGCGGGTCTACGCGGCGCTGCCGGCGACCCGGCCGGGCGTGCCGGCCCGGCAGCCGGGCTGGGAGCAGCAGGGGCTGCTGGACCCCGAGGGCAGTCGCGGCGGCGCGTCGCCGCTGAAGTGCGTGGTGGCGGAGGGCACGGACGGGGAGGTCGTCGGGTACGCCCGCTACCGGGTGAAGCCGGACTGGGAGCAGAGCGGTTCGGACGGCAAGGTCCTGGTGAGCGAGGTGAACGCGCTGGACCCGGTCTCGTACGCGGCCCTGTGGCGCTACCTCTTCGAGATCGACCTCACCTGGCACGTCCAGGCCTACGGGCGGCCCGTGGACGATCCGCTGCTGCACCTGGTCAGTGACGTCCGCCGGGCGGTGCCCCGCACGCGGGACGCGCTGCACGTGCGGCCGGTGGACCTGCCGGCGGCGCTCGCGGCGCGGTCCTACGCGGGCCCGCTGGACGTGGTGCTGGAGGTCGAGGACGCCTTCTGCCCGTGGAACACGGGCCGGTGGCACCTGGTCGCCGACGCCGACGGGACCGCGCGGTGCGAGCCGACGCGGGAGCGCGCGGAGCTGGAGCTCTCGGTGCGGGAACTGGGTTCGGCGTACCTGGGCGGGATCACCCTGGCCTCCCTCGGGGCGGCCGGCCGGGTGCGGGAGCTGCGGCCGGGCGCCCTGGCGCGGGCCTCGCGGGCCTTCGCCTGGGACGTGGCCCCCTGGCTGCCGCACGGGTTCTGACGGGCCCCTCCGCTGCCGGCGGTCCGCCGGCCGGTCCGGTCGGCGGTGCGCGCCGCGCGGGTCAGCGGTGCTGGCAGGCGGGGCACCAGAAGAGGTTGCGGGCGGCGAGATCGGCGGTGCGGATCTCGCCCCCGCAGAGGTGACAGGGCAGGTTCGCCCTGCGGTAGACGTACACCTCTCCGCCGTGGTCGTCCACCCTCGGCGGGCGTCCCATGGCCTCGGGGAGGTGCTCGTCGCGGACGGTGTCGATGCGGTTGTGGCGCACGCCCTCGCGCATCAGCGCCGCCAGGTCCGCCCACATGGCGTCCCATTCGGCGCGGGTGACGTCCCTGCCGGCCCGGTAGGGGTCGATGCCGTGCCGGAAGAGGACCTCGGCGCGGTAGACGTTGCCGATGCCGGAGACGACCTTCTGGTCCATGAGGAGGGCGGCGATGGTGGTGCGGGAGCGGGAGATCCGCTTCCAGGCGCGGTCGGGGTCGTCGGCCGGGCGCAGCGGGTCGGGGCCGAGCCGGTCGTGTATCGCCTTCTTCTCGCCCTCGCCGAGCAGGGCGCAGGCGGTGGGGCCGCGCAGGTCGGCGTAGTGGTCCTCGTTCAGCAGGCGCAGGCGGACGGTGTCCGCGGCCGGCGGGGCGGGGGCCGGTCCGAAGCCGAGCTTGCCGAAGAGGCCGAGGTGGATGTGGATCCAGGCGTCGCCCAGTTCCAGGAAGAGGTGCTTGCCGTGCGCCTCGGCGCTCTCCAGCGTGCGTCCGTCGAGCAGGGCGGCGCTGTCGGCGAAGCGGCCCTGGGGGCTGGTGACGCGTACGGCCCGTCCGACGAACCGCTCGGTGTGGTCCTGGGCGAGGCGGTGGATCGTATGCCCTTCGGGCACGGCGGCGCTCCTGGTCTGTGCACGACCGTGCCGCCGGACTCGGGTCCGGCGGCACGGGTGGTGGTCCTGCGGGCCGGGTGTCAGCCCTGCGGGTGGTGGGCCGGGATCGGGGGGAGCTCGCCGGTCGTCTCGTAGGCGGAGAGCATCTCGATGCGGCGCGTGTGGCGCTCCTCGTCGGAGTACGGCGTCGCCAGGAAGGCCTCGATGAAGGCGGTGGCCTCGTCCTGGGTGTGCATCCGGCCGCCGACCGAGATGACGTTGGCGTTGTTGTGCTCGCGGCCGAGCTTCGCGGTCTCCACGCTCCAGGCGAGGATGGCGCGCACGCCCTTGACCTTGTTCGCGGCGATCTGCTCCCCGTTGCCGGAGCCGCCGATCACGATGCCGAGGCTGTCGGCGTCCGCGGCGGTCTTCTCCGCGGCGCGCAGGCAGAACGGCGGGTAGTCGTCCACCGCGTCGTAGATGTGGGGCCCGCAGTCGACGGGCTCGTGGCCGTTGTTCTTGAGCCAGTCCACGAGGTGGTTCTTCAGCTCAAAGCCTGCATGGTCGGATCCGAGGTACACGCGCATGTTCCGAGTGTGTCACGAGCGGGCCGGACGGCTCGCGGCGGGTGTCGCGTAAATCACTTCTAAACCTCAAGTAAACCCAAAGAACGCAGACAGGGCGGGCCGGGACCTTGGTCCCGGACTTCGTGCCCGAGGCAACCATCGGAGGAGGGTCTTCCGTAAAGCGGGCGAATCAGGTTTGAATGCCGGGGCTCGCAACCCGAGCCCTCCCAGAACCTAAGGAATCGTCCATGAGCACCACGACGACCCTTCAGAAGGCAGGCGACCCCACCGGTGAACCCGGTTCCGCCCAGCCCTCCGACGGTCTGAAGGCCGGTCTCAAGAACCGCCACCTGTCCATGATCGCCATCGGCGGTGTCATCGGAGCCGGCCTCTTCGTCGGCTCCGGCGGCGGTATAGCCAAGACCGGCCCCGCCATCCTGATCTCGTACGCCCTCGTCGGCGCGATGGTCGTCTTCGTGATGCGGATGCTGGGCGAGATGGCCGCCGCCAGCCCGAACTCCGGCTCCTTCTCCGCCTACGCGGACCGGGCGCTCGGCCGCTGGGCCGGCTTCTCCATCGGCTGGCTGTACTGGTTCTTCTGGGTCGTCGTCCTGGCCGTGGAGGCCACCGCCGGCGCCGTCATCCTGGAGGGCTGGATCCCGGCCGTCCCGCAGTGGGCCTGGGCCCTGATCGTGATGGTGGTCCTGACGATCACCAACCTCGGCTCCGTGGCCTCCTACGGCGAGTTCGAGTTCTGGTTCGCGGGCATCAAGGTCGTCGCCATCGGCGCGTTCGTGGTCGTCGGCATGCTGGCCGTCTTCGGCCTCCTGCCGGGCTCGGACAACCCGGGCGCGGGCTTCGCACACCTGACCGACACCGGCGGCTTCATGCCGAACGGCGTCGGCTCCGTCCTCACCGGCGTGCTGATGGTCGTCTTCTCCTTCATGGGCAGCGAGATCGTCACGCTGGCCGCCGGCGAGTCCGAGGACCCGCGCCGCGCGGTCACCAAGGCCACCAACTCGGTGATCTGGCGCATCGGCGTCTTCTACCTCGGTTCGATCTTCGTCGTCCTGACGCTGCTGCCGTGGAACGACCCGTCGATCACCGAGAAGGGCTCCTACGTGGCCGCCCTCGACTCGATCGGCATCGCCAACGCCGGCCAGATCATGAACGTGATCGTCCTGACGGCCGTGCTGTCCTGCCTGAACTCGGGCCTCTACACCGCCTCGCGCATGGCGTTCTCGCTCGGCGAGCGCGGCGACGCCCCGAAGGCCTTCGCGAAGGTCAACAAGAAGGGCGTGCCGACGGCCGCGATCCTGGGCTCGGTCGTCTTCGGCTTCGCCGCCGTGTACTTCAACTACGCCTTCAAGGACACGGTCTTCAACTTCCTGCTGAACTCCTCGGGTGCCATCGCGCTCTTCGTGTGGCTGGTCATCTGCCTGACCCAGCTGCGCATGCGCGGGATCCTGATGCGCGAGGCCCCGGAGAAGGTCACCGTCAAGATGTGGCTCTTCCCCTACCTCACCTGGGCCACGGCCCTGATGATCACCGGTGTGCTCGTCTACATGCTCTTCGACGACGCCAACCGCGAGGTGGTCCTGCTGTCGGTGCTCGTGGCGGCCGTCACGGTGGCCATCGGCACCGTGCGCGACCTGCGACGCCGCAAGGCCTCGGCCGAGGTCTCCGCGTAGCACTCCCGCGGGACCCTGTGCGAGGGGCCCCGCAGGAACGCGAAAGCCCCGGACCACTCCGTCGTGGTCCGGGGCTTTCGTTCGGGCGGGGAGGCCTCAGCCCCGACGCCCGGCCAGCTTCCAGGCGGCCGGCAGGGCGCCCATGGCCAGCGCGGCCTTGAGCGCGTCACCGATCAGGAACGGGGTCAGGCCCGCCGCGACGGCGGCGCCCAGCGACATCCCGGTGGCGGCCATCAGGTAGGGCACGCCCACCGCGTAGATCACGGCCGAACCGAGCACCATCGTGCCCGCCGTGCGCAGCGCCGAGCGGTCGGCGCCGCGCCGCGCGAGCCCGCCGACGACGGTGGCGGCCAGCAGCATGCCGAGCACGTAGCCGAAGGACGCGCCGAAGGCGCCGGAGGTCCCGCCCGCGAACCAGGGCATGCCCGCCGCGCCGGCGGCGGCGTACAGGGCGAGCGCGAGGAAGCCGAGGCGGGCGCCGAAGGCGGTGCCGACCAGCAGGGCGGCGAAGGTCTGGCCGCTGACCGGGACGGGCGAGCCGGGGACCGGTACGGATATCTGCGCGGCCAGACCGGTCAGCGCGGCGCCGCCGACGACGAGCGCGATGTCGCGGACCCTGGTCGCGGGCAGCAGGTCGGCGAGGACGGCGCCGGGCCGGAAGGAGACGGAAGCAGTGCTCATCGGGGGCTCCGCGGGGTGGTGATCGACAGGACACCGCGAGGCTAGTGCGCGCCGCGGTCCGGCGCCGCCGGCGACGGGGACAAAGCCCGACTGCCCGGTTTGGTGGAGACCGCACAAAGAGCCGACCTCACACCCGAGTTGGCGTGATCCGTGTCACGGCCTATCTTCTACGACACGTCCTTTTTGCTCCTACAGCCGTCCTCCAGCCAGACTGTAGGTTCCCGCCAACCGTTGCCCATCCCCCGCCGACCCCTGGTGCGGCCCCACAGCCCCACAGCGCCGCTTGGCCGATCGAGAGTACGAGCATCCTCATGCGCGACCGCCTGCCCGAACCGCCCGACGTCGACACCGACCTGCCCCCGGAACCCCTGAGCCACAGCCTCAAGCAGCGCCACCTGACCATGCTGGGGCTCGGCGGCGTCATCGGCGCCGGGCTCTTCGTCGGCTCCGGCGCCGGCATCGGCATCGCCGGGCCGGCGATCATCTGCTCGTACCTGCTCGCGGGCGCGCTCGCGATGCTGGTGATGCGGGCGCTCGGCGAGATGTCGGCCGCGATGCCCGCCTCGGGCTCGTTCTCCGTCTACGCCGAGAAGGCGCTCGGCCGCTGGGCCGGCTTCTCGGCGGGCTGGCTGTACTGGTTCCTGCTGGTCGTGGTGCTCGCCGTGGAGGCCACCGGCGCCGCGAAGATCGCGAACGGCTGGCTGCCCTCGGTCGACCAGTGGGTCTGGGTGCTGATCTTCATGGTGGTCTTCACCGTCAGCAACCTCGCGGCCGTGAAGAACTTCGGCGAGTTCGAGTTCTGGTTCGCCGCCCTCAAGGTCGGCGCGATCGTGCTGTTCCTGATCCTGGGCACCCTGGCGATCTTCGGCCTGCTCCCCGACACGGACCCGGTCGGCATGGCCCACCTGACCGGTGACGGCGGCTTCTTCCCGGCCGGCTTCGGCGGGGTCGTCGCCGGCATGCTCGCCGTCATCTTCGCCTTCGGCGGCCTGGAGGTCGTCACCATCGCGGCGGCCGAGTCCGACGACCCGGCCCGCTCGGTGGCCCGCGCCGTGCGCAGCGCGGTGTGGCGCATCCTCTTCTTCTACGTCGGCTCGATGCTGGTCATCGTGACCCTGCTGCCGTGGGACTCGCTGGAGCCGGGCCAGAGCCCGTACGTGGCCGTCCTCGACTCCATCGGCATCCCCGCGGCCGGTCAGATCATGAACATCGTGGTGTTCGTGGCGCTGCTGTCGGCGCTGAACGCGAACCTCTACGGCTCCTCGCGCATGATCTTCTCGCTCGCCGAGCGGGGCGAGGCGCCGAGGGCCCTGCTGAAGGTCTCCGGCGGCGGGGTGCCGCGCCGGGCGGTGTTCGCCTCGGTGGCCTTCGGGTTCGTGTCGGTGGTCTTGAACCTGCTGTGGCCGGACACGGTCTTCCTCTACATGCTGAACGCGGTCGGCGCGGTGCTGCTGTTCGTGTGGGCGCTGATCGCCGTCTCGCAGCTGCGCCTGCGGCCGAAGCTGGAGCGGGACATGCCGGAGCGCCTGACGCTGCGGATGTGGCTGTTCCCCTACCTGACGTGGACGGCGCTGCTGGGGATGGCGGCGGTGCTGGTGCTGATGCTGTTCGACGACTCGGCGCGACCGCAGCTGCTGTGGTCCACGGGCGCGGCGGCGGCCGTGCTGCTGGTGGCGTGGGTGCGGGAGATCCGCGCCCGCAAGGCCGAGGCCGCCTGACCCCGGGTCCCGTACGCCTCCCTCCGTACGCCTCACCCCGCGACCCCCGCGCCACCCGACGGCGCGGGGGTCCCGCGCGTCCGGGCTCGGGTGCGGGCGCGGGCCGCGCGGCCGAGTGGTGTGCGGCCGAGTGGTGCGCGGCCGTCAGGTGCGCAGGTGGGAGGCGCCGTTGACGTCGAGGATCGCGCCCGAGCTCCACACGGCGCCGGGTGAGGCCAGGTAGAGCACGGCCGAGGCGATCTCCTCGGGCTCCGCGACCCGGCCGAAGGGGCTCTGGGCCCGGATGCCCGCCCCCTCGGCCCCCTCCAGTCGGCCGGCGACCCGTTCGGTGGCGACGAAGCCGGGGGCCACGGAGGCGACGGCGATCCCGTGCGGGGCCAGGGCCAGGGCGAGGGACTGGCCCAGTGCGTGGAGCGCGGCCTTGGTGGCCCCGTAGGCGGGGTGGTCCGGTTCGCCCCGGAAGGCCCCGCGCGAGCCGACGTTGACGATGCGGCCCGGGCGGCCCCCGTCGATCATGTGGCGGGCCACGCGGTGGCTGAGGTTCGCGGCGCCGAACAGGTTCACGTCGACGGTGCGCCGCCAGGCCTCCTGCCACCGCGCGTACGAGGTCGTGGCGGGCGGGTGCGCGACCATCACGGCCGCGTTGTTGACGAGCACGTCCACCCCGCCGAGCCGTTCCTCGGCCTCGTCGGCCAGGGCCTCCACCCGCGCGGGGTCGGCCAGGTCGGCCGCGAGCAGCACGTGCCCCTCCCCCTCCAGCGCGGCGAGGGTGGCCTCGGCGTCCGGGCCCGGCGCGGAGCAGTGCACCGCGACCCGGTCCCCCTGGCGCGCGAACGCCGCCGCGACCGCCCGGCCGATGCCCCGGGAGGCGCCGGTGACGAGCACGCCCCGGCCGGTGGAGCCCATGTCCCTGACGGTGTCGCCCATCGCCGTACCCCTCTCGCGCAAGGCCCGGCGCCTTCCGCCGGGCCCCCGCGAGCGTACGGACGCGATCACCATCCGTGAACCCGCAGTCCGGATAGCGGACAGAAAACGTCCGGTAATCGGACGGTCGGCAGACTGGGGCACCTCACCACGAGAACGCGCACGACCCCCGCACACCGGACAGGCCCCCTCCCATGAGCCAGAACAGCACCCTCGCTCCCCCCGAACGGCCGCAGGCCCCGCACCCCGCGGGCACCTCCCCCCTCGGCAACGGCCTCAAGCAGCGCCACCTCTCGATGATCGCCCTCGGCGGGGTCATCGGCGCGGGCCTCTTCGTCGGCTCGGGCGCCGGCATCGCGGCCGCCGGTCCCTCGATCGTGCTGGCGTACGCCGCCTCGGGGCTGCTGGTCATGTTCGTGATGCGGATGCTGGGCGAGATGTCCGCGGCCAACCCGGCCTCCGGCTCCTTCTCCGTCCACGCCGACCGGGCCATCGGCCCCTGGGCCGGCTTCACGGCGGGCTGGATGTTCTGGACCCTGCTGTGCGTGGGCGTGGCGATCGAGGCGATCGGCGCGGCGCACATCATGACGGGCTGGTTCCCCGGCACCCCGTCGTGGATGTGGGTGCTGGTCTTCATGGCCTTCTTCTGCGGCAGCAACCTGGCGGCCGTCTCCAACTTCGGCGAGTTCGAGTTCTGGTTCGCCGCCCTCAAGATCGGCGCCATCGCCCTCTTCCTGGGCCTGGGCACCCTGGCGGTCCTGGGCCTGCTGCCCGGCACCGCCTCCCCCGGCTCCGCGAACCTGCTGCACGACGGCGGCTTCCTGCCGAACGGGATCGACGGCCTGCTGGTCGGTCTGCTCGCGTCCGTCGTCGCGTACGGCGGCCTGGAGACGGTGACCATCGCCGCCGCCGAGTCCGCCGACCCGGTCAAGGGCGTGGCCAAGGCCGTGAAGACCACCATGTGGCGCATCGCGATCGTCTACGTCGGCTCGATGCTGGTCATCGTCACCCTGCTGCCGTGGAACGACCCGGCCGTCACCGGACAGGGCCCCTACGCGGCCACCCTGGACCACCTGGGCATCCCGGCCGCCGGCCAGATCATGAACGTGGTCATCCTGATCGCCCTGCTGTCCGCGATGAACGCCAACATCTACGGCTCCTCCCGCATGGCCTACTCGCTGGTCTCCCGGGGCCAGGGCCCCAAGGCGCTGGCCAAGGTCAGCGGCCGCGTGCCGCGCCGGGCCGTGCTCGCCTCCTCCGGCTTCGGCTTCGTCACCGTGCTCCTCTCCTACTGGTACCCGGACACCCTCTTCGCCTGGCTGCTGAACATGGTCGGCGGCGTCATCCTCATCGTCTGGGGCTTCATCGCCGTCTCCCAGTTCGTGCTGCGCCGCCGGCTGGAGCGCGAGGCCCCCGAGAGGCTCGTCGTGAAGATGTGGGGCTTCCCCTACCTGACGTGGGTCGCGCTGGCCGGAGTCGTCGGCGTGCTGGTCCTGATGGCGCTCGACGGGGACACCCGGGTGCAGGTGCTCTTCACCGGCGGCCTGACCGTGGCCCTCGCGGCCACCGGGTACGTGATGCAGCGTCGGGCGCAGACCCGCGCGGTGGAGGATCGGCCGTCGCCGGCCGGATAGAAACTTCCGTCCGGTGCGCCCCACACCCCGTCAGTACCGCACCGAACGGCAGGTCGGAGGCCGGGCCCATGCGATCGCATGGGCCCGGCCTCCGTCGTTCCGTAGGGAGCGACAAGAGAGGTGACCCTTACTCGTGGGCCGGAATAGATACTGCTAGCGTGCAGTTGCGCATTAATTGCAATTAGCGATTGGCACGCTGAGGGGACCGGAATACACGCATGGCCATCTACACGCTTCCTGAGCTTCCGTACGACTACGCGGCGCTGGAGCCGGTGATCAACCCGCAGATCATCGAGCTGCACCACGACAAGCACCACGCGGCCTACGTCACCGGCGCCAACAACACGCTGGAGCAGCTGGCTGAGGCCCGCGACAAGGAGAACTGGGGCGCTCTCAACGGCCTTGAGAAGAACCTCGCGTTCCACCTCTCCGGCCACATCCTGCACAGCATCTACTGGCACAACATGGCCAGCCCGAAGACCGGCGAGGGCGGCGGCGAGCCGACCGCGGCCGACGGTCTGGGCGACCTGGCCGACGCGATCACCGAGTCCTTCGGCTCCTTCGCGAAGTTCAAGAAGCAGCTGACCTTCGCGTCGTCCGCCACGCAGGGCTCCGGCTGGGGCGTGCTCGCCTACGAGCCGGTCAGCGGCCGTCTGGTCGTCGAGCAGGTCTACGACCACCAGGGCAACATCGGCGTGGCCAGCACCCCGATCCTGGTCTTCGACGCCTGGGAGCACGCCTTCTACCTTCAGTACAAGAACCAGAAGGTGGACTTCATCGAGGCCATGTGGAACGTCGTCAACTGGCAGGACGTGGCGAAGCGTTACACCGACGCCAAGGCGAACACCCCGCTGCTGATCCCCGTCAAGGGCTGATCTCCGGCTCGTCCACAAGCCCGTCCGCCTCGTGATCGTCTTCTCAACCTTCACCGGCGGGCGTGTACAGCGAAGGCCCCCCGCGAGGACGTGACTCGTGGGGGGCCTTCGTACGCGCCGGGTAGGGACTACTCGAAGCTGGGGCCCTTGTCGCGGGTCCGCTTGATCTCGAAGAAGCCGGGGGTGGAGGCGACCAGCAGGGTGCCGTCCCACAGGCGGGCGGCGTCCTCGCCGCGCGGGGTGGGCGTGACGACCGGGCCGAAGAAGGCCACGTCCTTGCCGTCCGAGCCGGGCACGGAGATCACCGGGGTGCCGACCTCCTGGCCGACGCGCTCGATGCCGTCGTTGTGGGAGGCGCGCAGCTCCGCGTCGAAGGTGTCGGTCGTACCGAACTTCGCCAGCTCCGCGGGCAGGCCGACCTCTTCCAGCGCCTCCACGATGACCTCGTGGGTGTTGCCGCGGCCCTCGTTGTGGATGCGGGTGCCGAGCGCGGTGTAGAGCTTGCCGGTGATCTCCTTGCCGTACTTCTGCTCGGCGGCGGTCACCACGCGTACGGGGATCCAGGCCTCGGGGCCCAGCAGCTTGCGGTAGGACTCCGGCAGCTCGTCGAGCTTGTTCTCGTTGAGCACGCCCAGGCTCATCACGTGCCAGCGCACCTCGATGTCGCGGAGCTTCTCGACCTCGAGCACCCAACGCGACGTCATCCAGGCCCAGGGGCAGAGCGGGTCGAACCAGAAGTCGACCGGGGTCTTCTCGCTCACCTGAGTGTCGGCCATGTCTCTCCTCGTGTCATAAGGCGTTGCTCGTCACCATCCCCATCGCCAACCAGACCGGGCCCGCCCGCATTCCCCCGTGGGAGGATTCGAACCGAAGAACGCGATCACGCACGAAGGAGTGCACGTGCCCGGTGAGAACCTTTCCCGCGAGGAGGCCCGCGAGCGGGCCGAGCTGCTGTCCGTCGACGGGTACGAGGTGGTGCTCGACCTGACGTCGGCGGTGGACGAGGCCGAACCGTCCGAGGGTCCCCGCACCTTCCGGTCGGTGACCACCGTCCGGTTCCGGGCCGCCGCCCCGGGCGCCTCCTCCTTCGCGGACCTCATCGCCCCCTCCGTGAACTCCGTCACCCTCAACGGCCGCGCCCTGGACCCGGCCGAGGTCTTCGACGGAGCGCGCATCGCCCTGGCCGACCTCGCGTCCGAGAACACGCTGGTGGTGGACGCGAACTGCGCCTACAGCCGCACCGGCGAGGGCATGCACCGCTTCGTCGACCCGGAGGACGGCGAGGTCTACCTCTACACCCAGTACGAGCCGGCGGACGCCCGCCGCGTGTACGCCAACTTCGAGCAGCCGGACCTGAAGGCCCCGTACCGCTTCGAGGTGACCGCGCCCGAGGGCTGGCAGGTGTGGAGCAACGGCGTCGAGGAGTCCCGCGAGGGGCTCACCCGCCGCTTCGCCGAGACCGCGCCGATCTCCACGTACATCACCTGCGTGGTCGCGGGGCCGTACCACTACGTGACGGACACCTACACGCGCGGGGACCTGACGATCCCGCTCGGCGCGATGTGCCGCAAGGGGCTCGCGAAGCACTTCGACGCCGACGAGGTGTTCCTCGTCACCAAGCAGGGCTTCGACCTCTTCCACGAGATCTTCGACTACCCCTACCCCTTCGGGAAGTACGACCAGGCCTTCGTGCCGGAGTACAACCTGGGCGCGATGGAGAACCCGGGGATGGTGACCTTCCGGGAGGAGTACATCTTCCGGGGCAAGGTGACGCAGGCCTCCTACGAGCGCCGGTGCAACACGATCCTGCACGAGATGGCCCACATGTGGTTCGGCGACCTGGTCACCATGAAGTGGTGGGACGACCTGTGGCTGAAGGAGTCCTTCGCGGACTTCATGGGCTCCTTCGGGCTGGCCGAGGCCACCCGCTTCGACCAGGCCTGGGTGACCTTCGCCAACAACCGCAAGGCCTGGGCCTACCGGGCCGACCAGCTGCCCTCCACCCACCCGATCACGGCCGACATCCGTGACCTGGAGGACGCCAAGCTGAACTTCGACGGGATCACCTACGCCAAGGGCGCGGCGGTCCTCAAGCAGCTCGTCGCCTACGTGGGCCGGGAGGCCTTCCTGGAGGGCGCCCGCCGCTACTTCAAGGCGCACGCCTACGGGAACACCACCCTCCAGGACCTGCTGTCGGTGCTCGCGGAGGTCTCCGGGCGGGACATGGCGCAGTGGTCGCGGGCCTGGCTCCAGACGGCCGGGGTGAACACGCTGACCCCGGTGGCGACCTACGACGCCGCCGGTCGCCTGACCGAGCTGGCGGTCCTCCAGGAGGGCGACGAACTGCGCCCGCACCGGGTGGCGGTCGGCCTCTACCGGCTGGAGGCGGACGGGACGCTGGTGCGCTACGCGCGGGCCGAGACGGACGTGGCCGGGGCCCGGACGGTGGTGGCGGAGCTGGCCGGACTGGACCGTCCCGACCTGATCCTGGTCAACGACGACGACCTCACGTACTGCAAGATCCGCTTCGACGAGGGCTCCCTGGACACGCTCCGGGCCCACCTGGGCGACCTGACCGACCCGCTGGCGCGGGCGCTGTGCTGGTCGGCGCTGTGGAACCTGACGCGGGACGCGCTGATGCCGGCGCGGGACTTCCTGTCGCTGGTGCTGGCGCACGCGGGCCGGGAGAGCGACGTCGGCGTGCTCCAGATGCTGCACGCGCAGGCGCTGACGGCGGTCACGCACTACGCGGCGCCCGAGCGGCGCGAGCGCGGCGGGCGGGAGCTCGCGGCGGGCGCGCTGCACGAACTGCGGCTGGCCGAGCCCGGCTCGGAGCACCAGCTGACCTGGGCGCGCTTCTTCGCGGCGAGCGCCTCCTCCGAGGGGGACTTCCAGCTGCTGCTGGGGCTGTTGGACGGTTCGGCGCGCATCGACGGGCTGGACGTCGACCAGGAGCTGCGGTGGGACTTCCTGCTGCCGCTGGCGGCGCACGGCGCCGTGGACGAGGCCGCGATCGAGGCCGAACTGGCGCGCGACGACACGGCTTCGGGCAAGCGGCACCAGGTGCGGTGCCTGGCGGCCCGGCCCTCGGCGGCGGTCAAGGACCAGGCCTGGGCGGCGGTCGTCGAGTCGGACGCGCTGTCGAACGCGCTGGTCGAGGCGACCATCGCCGGGATGCAGCAGCCCTCGCGCCGGGACCTGCTGACCGGGTTCACCGACCGCTACTTCGAGGTGATCGAGGGGATCTGGGCACGGCGCTCGATCCAGATCGGCATGCACGTGGTGAAGGGGCTCTACCCCTCGCTCCAGGACTCCGCGGCCACGCTGGAGGCGACGGACGCCTGGCTCGCGGCGCACGCGGACGCGGCGCCGGCGCTGCGGCGGCTGGTCCTGGAGTCCCGCGACGACCTGGCCCGCGCGCTGCGCGCCCAGTCCCGCGACGCCTGACGACGCGCACCGGCCCCCGCCCCCACCCCGCACCGGGGCGGGGGCGGGGGCCGTCCCGTGCCGCGCCCGAGGTGGTGGGGCCCGGAGGTGCGGCCGGGGAGGGCGGGGCCGGAGAGGATGCGGCCGAACGGGGGCACGTCATCGGCAGTCGAACGCCCGTACTTTAGCCCCGTCTTGTCCGCATTTGTCGACGAACGTGTAACAGGCGTTAGCAAGGCCATGGCCTGAGGGAATCACCGCGTCATGAACCAGAACGCACCCCTCCCCCTCGCCCACCTCACCGCCAGCCGCCCCCGCGTCCTGACGGTCGCCCAGCTCCGCGAGCACGGCGTCAGCGCCTCCGACGCAGCGGGCCGGCCCTGGCAGCAGGTGCTGCCCGGGGTGTTCCTGCTCCACTCCGGCCCCGCGACCAGCGAGGAGCGGCTCCACGCGGCCCTGCTGTACGCCGGCCGGCGCGGCAGCGGCGAGGTGATGATCACCGGGCTGGCCGCCCTCGCGCTCTACCGGTTCTCCTCCGCCCCCGCCCTGCTCGCCCTCTCGCACATCGACGTGCTCGTCCCGAACACCCGTCGGCTGCGCTCCACCGGCGACGTCCGCGTCGTCCGCGCGCACACCCCGCCCCGCCCGGTGGAGGTCACCGGACTGCCGGTGGCCCCCGTGGCGCGGGCCGTCGCCGACGCCGTGGCGCAGCTCTCCGACGCGGGCACGGTGCGCCGCGTGCTCAGCGAGGCCGTCCGGGCCGGACACTGCGAGCCGACGGCCGTCGTCCGGGAGCTGACCGTGGCCCGGCTGCTGAACCGACCGCACGTGGTCGACGCCGTCGAGTCCCTCCTCGCCGAGGGCCGGGCCATCGCCGAGCACCGGCTGTACCAGCTGGTGCGCGGCTACGAACTCCCCGAGCCCGTCTGGAACGTGGACCTGCGCCTGCCCGGCGGCCCGCACCTCGGCGGCGTGGACGCGTACTGGCCCGAGCAGGCCGTGGCCGTCGAGATCGACACCCGCGCGCCCCGCCAGGGCGAGGACGAGGACTGGGCGGAGGCCGTCCGCAAGCGCGAGACGTTGGAGCGCCTCGGGGTGACCGTCCTGTACCTGACCCCCCGCAAGCTGCGCGACTGGCCGGAGCAGCAGGCGGCCGTCGTACGCACCGCCCTGACCGCCTCCGACGACCGCGAACCCGCCGCCTACCTGGTCGTGCTGCCCCGGTGAGCCGGCGGCGGCGGATTGGCCGGGGAGTACTCCGGCCCGCTCCAGCGCAGCCGCCCCGGGTGCAGGGCCTCGACGACCGCGTCCACGGTGAAGCGCACGAGCCGCTCCCCGTCCGCGCCGAACTCGGTCCGGGCCCGCCCGCTCAGCTGGAGCACGCCCCCGCCCTCCCAGTCGGGGAACAGGAGGCCCGCCCGCTCGTCGGCGGCCAGGTTCCCCAGGGTCAGGAACATCGCGTTGCCCGGGTAGTCCGGCCAGGCCAGCTCCGTCGGCGAGAGCACCTCGACGAAGCCGGGCATGCCGCCCCGATGGCTCGCGTCGACCCCGTCGGCCCCGTCGGTGGTGGCGACGAAGAAGGTGTCGGCGGCGCGCACCGCCCGCTCCTGGTCCGGGACGAGCGCCGGCCCGCGCCGCAGCACTCCGGGCCCGTCGAGCACCCGCTCCACCGGCTGTCGCCGCTGGAGGTACTTCGGGCAGTTGGCGAAGACCCGCCGCGCCCGTACCGCGAACCCGCCCGGCGCGACGTCGAGCGCCCCGTTCAGCCGCATCCGGCGGCGGGTGCGCGGGTCGAGGGCGATGGTGCCCACCGGGGCGCCGGCCAGGGCGAGCGCCTCCGCGAGGGGGTCCCCGACCGGCGGACCGCCGAGGACCGCGATCCGGTCCCGCGCGGTCGCCCGGACGAACCCGGGCGCGCCGGCGATGAGCGAGGCCCACAGTCGGCCCTCCCCGTCGCCCGCGCCGACGACCAGGTGCGGCTGTTCGGTCAGGAACCGCGCCGCGACGTCCTTGATGTCCGCGCCGATCGCCCGGCCGACGTGCTCGGCCGCCTCCCGGACGCCGACCCGCTCCTGTACGTCCAGCGAACCCCGGTGGTAGCGCTCCACGACCCTCTCCCCTCTTCGACGACGAACGGGCGGCCCCGTCGGCAGCCCGACTGGGTCTAGAAGAATCCGCAGGTGGGGGCGGATCCCGTGGGGGCGGACGCGCCCTCGACCCCGGTGGACACGGAGATCTCCAGGCGGGTCCCGTCCGGGTCGTGGAAGAAGATCCCGCCCGAGGCGGACCCCTCCTGGTGGGCCACGACCCCCTCGTGGGCGAACGCGACGCCCAGGCCGCGCAGCCGCTCCTCGTACGCCCGCACCTCCTCGACCGCCTCCGCGGAGAAGGCGAGGTGGTGCAGACCGGCCGCGGTGGGCGCGTACGGGCCGGCGGCCTGCTGCCAGAGCGTGAGGACGAGCTCGCCGTCCCGGCCGAGGAAGGCGAAGCGCCGGTCCTCCTCCTTGCCCTCGCCGAGCAGGTCGAAGCCGAGGGCCTCCCGGTAGAAGGCGAGCGAGCGGTCCAGGTCGGTGACGTTCAGGCCCACGTGTCCGGTGCGGAGCGAGCCGACGGCGGTCGTCATGACGGGTTCCCTTCCCCAGGCGGAGGAGATCCCGGAGGCCCCGGAATCTCTAACCTTCTAAATCGAGATTAAGGGTTAGAGTCGATGGCGTCAACCGGTCACGTACTCTTGAGGGGTTAGCCGAGCGAGGAGACGGACACGGACATGACGGCGCACACCACCCCGGACCCCCGCCCCCTGACGGGCGAGCCGCTCTCGCTCGACCTGCTGAACACGCGCTGGATGGACGACGGCACGGTGGCGGACCTCTTCGCCGGGGCCTTCGGACTGACCCGCGTGGAGGGCCTGGCGGTGTGGCTGAACGGCGTCGGCCTGGCCGACCGCTTCCGCGCCGACGCCGCGACCCTCGTCCACCTGCTGACCGCACGCGAGTCGCTCGCCCGCGCGGTGGCCGACCCGGCGGACGCGGGCGCGCGCGCCCTGGTCGACGCCGTCCTGGAGCACGGGCGCATCCGGGCCACCCTCACCGCCGAAGGGCCGGGCGAGCGGGCCGAGTTCGCCGATCCCGCCTGGGGGCCCGCCTGGCTCGCAGCCCGCGACTACCTGGAACTGCTGGGCGGTTCGCCCGACCGGATCCGCAAGTGCGCCTCCGAGAGCTGCGTCCTGCACTTCCACGACACCTCGCGCAACGGCACCCGCCGCTGGTGCTCGATGGCCGCGTGCGGCAACCGCGCGAAGGCGTCCCGGCATTACGCGCGCACGCGCGTGCGCTGAATGATCGGAATGTGTCACACCTGTGGCGAGACGCGATCCCGTGCCGACCGCCCACTGAGGCCGAGAAGTCGATAAATCGACTCGAATAGCCCCTCGCTTCGCCCGACCCTGCCCGGATATCTCCCCGCCGGCGCGTTCACCGCGCCGGCGGGTTTCCGCCATGTCAGGTCTCGGTCAATAACAACACTCCCCAAACAGCTGTCACTTGCGCAAAGCTGACCGGTCATCCGGCACCGAATTCCGGACCGTATCTTTCACTTAGCCAGGGATGCTGATGACCCTCGACTCCACCGGCTCCACCACCGGGGCGATACCCGGCGCCAGGCGCGTGGCCCGCGTCGCGGCGGCCGCGGGCCTCGTGGCCGCGCTGTGCGCCACCGGCGCGATGCCCGCCTTCGCGGCGGACGGCCCCACCACCCCCGCCACCCCGCCGGTCAAGTCGGCCGACCAGAAGCTCGGTTCGGCCGACGTCGAACTGCTCCAGGAGGCCAAGGCCAAGGGTGACGCGACCGTCACCGTCATGGTCGCGACCGCCCCCGGACAGACCAAGCAGGTCGCCGACCAGCTCGGTACCGTCCAGGGCGCCTCGGTGGGCCGGACGTACGACCAGCTCGGCTACGTCCGCGCCACCCTGCCGACCGACAAGGCGGAAGCCGCGCTGAAGTCGGCCGTCAAGCTCGACTCCGTGCACGGCGTCGACCTGCGCCACGAGATCCAGCTGCCGGACCCCCGTCCGGAGTCGGACCGCGAGACCGGCACGGTCAAGAAGACCGCCTCCGAGACGTACGCGGCGCCGGACAAGAACACTCCGGCGAAGAACCCGTACAACCCGTCCTTCGAGACCGGTTCGGTGGACTTCGTCAAGAAGAATCCCACCGCCGACGGCCGGGGCGTGACCATCGGCATCATGGACTCGGGCGTCGACGTCGGCCACCCGGCGCTCCAGAAGACCACCACCGGCGAGCGCAAGATCGTCGACTGGGTCACCGCGACCGACCCGATCACGGACAACGACGCGACCTGGCGCCCCCAGGTCACCCCCGTCACCTCCGCGGGCGGCGCGTTCAGCGCCGGCGGCGCCAACTGGAAGGCCCCCGAGGGCACCTTCCAGTGGAGCCGCTTCACCGAGTCGATCACCGCCACCGGTGACATGAAGGGCGACGTCAACCGCGACGGTGACACCACCGACCGGTTCGGCATGCTCTACGACCCGGTCGCCGGGACCGTCCGCGTCGACACCGACCAGGACAACGACTTCACGAACAACGAGCCGATGAAGCCGTACAAGGACGGCTACCAGATCGGCTGGTTCGGCACGGACAACCCGGCGACCGAGGTCGCCGAGCGCATCCCGTTCGTGATCGAGATCCGCAAGGACGTCCCGATGGACCCGCTGGGCGGGGACTGGGTCGGCAAGAAGGTCGACTTCGTCAACATCGGCATCATCGAGTCCGAGCACGGCACGCACGTCGCGGGCATCACCGCCGCCAACGGCCTCTTCGGCGGCCAGATGAACGGCCAGGCCCCGGGCGCCAAGCTCGTCTCCTCCCGCGCCTGCTCCTGGTCCGGCGGCTGCACCAACATCGCGCTGACCGAGGGCATGATCGACCTCGTCGTCAACCGCGGCGTCGACATCGTCAACATGTCGATCGGTGGCCTGCCGGCGCTCAACGACGGCAACAACGCCCGCTCGGAGCTCTACAAGAACCTCATCGACACCTACGGTGTCCAGCTCGTCATCTCGGCGGGCAACGAGGGTCCCGGCGTCAACACCATCGGCGACCCCGGCCTGGCCGACAAGGTCGTCTCCGTGGGCGCGGCGGTCTCCAAGGAGACCTGGGCCGCCAACTACGGCTCCGGCGTGAGCAAGAAGTACAACATGTTCCCGTTCTCCTCGCGCGGTCCGCGTGAGGACGGCGGCTTCACGCCGACCATCACCGCCCCCGGCGCGGCCATCAACACCATCCAGACCTGGCTGCCCGGCGCCCCCGTGAAGGAGGCCGGCTACAACCTGCCGGCCGGTTACGGCATGCTCCAGGGCACCTCGATGTCCTCGCCGCAGGCCGCGGGCGCGAGCGCCCTGCTCATCTCCGCCGCCAAGCAGGCGAACATCGCCCTGAAGCCGGCGAACCTGCGCGTCGCGCTCACCAGCTCGGCGAAGAAGATCGACGACGTCCCGGCGCACGCCCAGGGCTCCGGTCTGCTCAACGTCCCCGCCGCCTGGGAGGCAATCCAGCGTGGCGCCAAGGCCGAGGAGTTCACCGTCAAGGCGCCGGTCGACACCGCGATCGACCAGTTCCTGAAGACCCCGGGCTTCGGCACCGGCATCTACGACCGCGAGGGCGGCCTGAAGGTCGGCCAGAAGAAGGTCTACGACGTCGTCGTCACCCGCACCACCGGCGTCAAGTACGGCACCCGCCACAACCTGAGCTGGCGCACCAACGACGGCTTCAAGGTCATCGGCGGCTACGACTACGTCACGCTGCCGCTGAACAAGCCCGTCACCATCAAGGTCGAGGCCAACGTCAAGTCGGCCGGCGTCCACAGCGGCATCCTCCAGCTCGACGACCCGACCACCGAGGGCATCGACAAGCAGGTCCTCGCCACGGTCGTCGCCTCCACCCCGCTGGCGAAGCCGTCCTTCAAGCTGTCGGACACCTCCTCCGTCCAGCGCAACAGCCACAAGTCGTACTTCGTCACCGTCCCCCAGGGCACCAAGACCCTCGAGGTCGCCCTCGGCGGTCTGAAGCCGGGCAGCCAGACGCGCTTCATCTCGATCCACCCGTACGGTGTGGGCGTCGAGGACAGCGCGACCACGCAGTGCTACCCGAACTACGACAACCCGGCGAACACCTGCCGCCCCGACCTGCGCTCGTACAACGAGCCGGTCCCGGGCGTCTGGGAGATCGAGGTCGAGTCGCGCCGTACGTCGCCGCTGCTCGACAACCCGTTCAAGCTGGACATCTCGGTGCTCGGCGCGAGCTTCGACCCGGCCGTGAAGGTCCTGCCCGAGGTCAAGCAGGGCACCCCGGCGCCGGTCCAGTGGACCGTCAAGAACGAGGCCGCGGCCATCTCCGGCGGCAAGCTCGCCGGTGGCCCGCTCGGCAGCGCGAAGGTCGCCAAGCCCACCATCGCCAACGGTGAGACCCACACCTCCGAGGTCACGATCGGCGAGGGCGTCTCGCGCCTCGACGTCGCGATCGGCAAGGTCTCCGACACGGGCGCCGACCTCGACCTCGAGGTCTACAAGGACGGCGTCAAGGTCGGCTCGGCCGCCGACGGCGACTCCGAGGAGGCCGTGAGCCTGGTCAAGCCGGCCGCCGGCACCTACACCGTCAAGGTGATCGGTTACGCGGTCCCGGCCGGCACCACCACGTACGACTACCGCGACGTGTTCTTCTCGGCCGGTCTGGGCTCCGTCCAGGTCGACGAGGCCGCCACGGTGAACCTCGCCACCGGCGCCTCGGCGCAGGTCTCGGCGAAGGTCCTGGTCAACAGCGCGGCCCCCGAGGGCCGTCAGTTCTTCGGCCAGGTCCAGCTGCTCAACGGCCGCGGCACCGCCGCCGGCACCGGCAGCGTGCAGATCGACAAGGTCCTCCCGTAAGGGCGTGACCGCGTGAACGCATGACGGAGGGGCGGGCGCCCGCATCGGGCGCCCGCCCCTTCGTCGTTCTCCCCCGCCCCCCCCGGGCCGGATTCCCCCGCCGCCGCTGCCGCGTCACCGCGTCACGGCGTCACTTCCCGAGCGAGCTCAGGTCCTGGGCGTAGGTGCCCACCGCGTGGGCGATCACGTCGAGGTTGGTGTCGAAGGCCTTGAGGTCGATGTTCCTCAGGTCGTCGCCCGCCCCGTGGTAGTTCGGGTCGTACGGCGCCCCGGCCTTGCCGCCGTAACGCTTCGCCTGCTCCGGGGTCTTGATGCCCTCGGCGCCCGTGAAGGTGCCGCCGGCCGGGATGCCGTTCGCGATGAACGGGCCGTAGTCGGAGCGCCCGTCGAAGTCGCTGCCCTCGTGCGGCTTGCCCTTGCGGTCGAGGAAGCCGTTGATCAGCGCCTCGATCTGCGCCGAGCCGGCCGGGCCGGCGCCCGCTCCGGTGCGGTCCGAGTCGTCGCCGTCGTAGACGAACTGCGCGGGGTTCGGCGAGGCGATCATGTCGAAGTTCAGGTAGAGCGCGATGTCCTTCTTCTGCTTCTCGGACAACTGCGCGACGTAGTGCTCGGAGCCCAGCAGGCCCAGCTCCTCGGCCGACCACCAGGCGAAGCGCACCTTGTTGGCGGGCTGCTTGCCCTTGCCCTTCTTGTTCGCCCCCTCGTCGGCGAGCCTGAGGGCCACCTCCAGCAGACCGGCCGAGCCCGAGCCGTTGTCGTTGATGCCCGGCCCCTCGGCGACGGAGTCCAGGTGGGCCCCCACGGTCACCACCCGGTCGGCGCGACCGCCGCGGGTCTCGGCGATCACGTTGCGGGTGGTCTTCCTCACGTGCTCCTGGTCCAGGTCCAGGCGCACCCGGACCTCGCCCTTCGCGGCGGCGGCGGTCAGCGCCTCGCCGTCGGCCAGGGTGATGCCGGCGCTCGGGATGATCCCCTCGGCCGGGGTGGAGAACCCGCCGCGGACCGGGGTGGTGCCGCTGTGGTTGTAGACGATCACGCCGACGGCGCCGGCCGCCGCGGCGGCGTTCTGCTTCTCCACGAAGGTGCAGGAACCCCGCTTGACCAGGGCGATCTTCCCGGCGAACGCGCCCGCCGGGTAGTCGTCGGCGGTGCAGCCGGGGGTGTCGTCCACGCGCGCGAGGGCGAGCGGGGCGGTCAGTCCACCGGCGGGGGTGGACTTGGTGTAGGTGAAGGCGGCCGTCGCGAGCTCGCGCGGTTCGGCGCCGAGGAGGGTGGTCCGCTCCGTCCTGGTGTGCGCCTCGTGGATGTCGAAGTCCTGGTAGGAGACCTGGTAGCCGGCCTTCTTCAGGGTGTCGTGGACGTAGGCGGCGGAGGCGGCGTGGCCGGGGGTGCCCGCGGCGCGGTTGCCGCCGTTGGCGTCGGCGATCTTCTGGAACCGCTCCAGGTGGCGGTAGGCGCCGCGCGCGGTGACCTCCTCGACCAGCTCCTTGGCGAGCCGGCCCTCGCGCGGGGCGCGCTCGTGGGCCGACGCCGGAGCGGCGGCGAGCAGGACGGGCGCGGCGACGGCGACGGCCGCGAGGGCGGCGAGGGCCGGTATGGACCGGCGGTGGTGGCGGATGTCCCGCACGGTGGTTCTCCCCGGGTGGTCGGCGTTTCGACTTCTGGTACGCCGCATCCGGATAGCGGACGCGACAGAAGGGACGCTAACCGGCTCTGAACAGGCAAAACGCCTCATCGGGGGTCGTGCAACACTGCCGTCACGGACTCGTCACGCGGGTTCACACGAGGGACACCGTCCGTACCTCGGACAATGGATTGGACAAGGCTCGTGGGGTCGAACGCATGATGGCCTCACGCGCGCCCGCGTCGTACGTACCAAAAGGAGTCACCGTGAGGGTCGGAATCGTCGGAGCCACCGGACAGGTCGGCGGAGTCATGCGCGGCATCCTGGCCGAGCGGAAGTTCCCGGTGGACGAGCTGCGGCTGTTCGCCTCGGCCCGTTCGGCGGGCTCCACCGTGGAGTGGGAGGGCCGCGAGATCACCATCGAGGACGCCTCCGCGGCCGACTACTCCGGCCTGGACATCGTGCTCTTCTCGGCCGGCGGCGCCACCTCCCGGGCCCTCGCCGAGAAGGTCGCCTCCCAGGGCGCCGTCGTGATCGACAACTCCTCCGCCTGGCGCGGCGACCCCGAGGTCCCGCTCGTGGTCTCCGAGGTCAACCCGCACGCGATCAAGAATCGCCCCAAGGGCATCATCGCGAACCCGAACTGCACCACCATGGCCGCGATGCCCGTGCTGCGCCCGCTGCACGAGGAGGCCGGCCTGACCGCGCTGGTCGCCACCACCTACCAGGCCGTGTCCGGCTCCGGCCTGGCCGGCGTCGCCGAGCTCAAGGGCCAGGCCTGCGCGCTCTCCGAGGCTGCCGACCAGCTGACCTTCGACGGCGAGGCCCTCGACTTCCCCGAGCCGCAGGTCTACAAGCGGCCGATCGCGTACAACGTGGTCCCGCTCGCGGGCAACCTGGTCGACGACGGCTCCTTCGAGACCGACGAGGAGCAGAAGCTCCGCAACGAGTCCCGCAAGATCCTGGAGATCCCGGAGCTCAAGGTCTCCGGCACCTGCGTGCGCGTGCCCGTCTTCTCCGGCCACTCCCTCCAGGTCAACGCCCGTTTCGCCCGCCCGGTCTCCGTCGAGCGCGCCTACGAGCTGCTGAAGGACGCGCCCGGCGTCGAGCTGTCCGAGATCCCCACGCCCCTCCAGGCCGCTGGCAAGGACGCCTCGTACGTGGGCCGCATCCGCGTGGACGAGACCGTCGACAACGGCCTCGCGCTGTTCCTGTCGAACGACAACCTGCGCAAGGGCGCGGCGCTGAACGCCGTGCAGATCGCGGAGCTCGTCGCCGAGGAGCTGCGCCGCGGCTGATCCCGCCCCGGCCCGCGTGAGGGGGCGGCGCCGCTCCGGCGCCGCCCCCTTGCGCGTCCCCGTCCGGGATCAGGGCCTTCGGACCTCGAAGAGGAAGCAGCCGAACTCGACCGCGCGCACGTGGACGAGGGCGGTCCGCGGGTCGGCGAAGGCCTCGGTCAGGGCGTCCTCGATCTCGGCGGCCGGTTCCTCGCCGAGGGAGAGGACCCGGCCGCCGAGGATCCGGCCCCGGGCGTCGTAGCGGCGGGCGGCGCGCAACGCGCCGGGGTGGGCGAAGGGAGGGCCGTCCGCCTCGGCCGGGCCGCCGCAGTCCTCGGCGTGGATGAACACCGGGCCCTGCTCGTCGTAGGCGCCCGGATCGACGCCTGCGCCACGCGCCCAGCGGCGCAGGGGGGCGTAGGAGACGAGCGCGATGTTCTCGCCGGCCCGGCTCCGCCGCAGGCAGCAGCGCAGCGGAGCGTCTCCCTCCGGGTCGGTGTACGGCAGGCAGGGGCGGTCGGCGTCGTCGCGCGAGCGCAGTGCGGCGAGCGCCTCGGGGGCGATGGGGAGTGCGGCGTACGGGTTCATGCGCCCCAGGGTGGGCGCGCGAACGGGGCGGAGCCGGCGGAAAACGGACGCGGCGTTCGCCCGTGGATTACTCCTGCCCGGTGACGTGGCCCGCGTGGAAGGATGGCGGGGCAACGTCACCATCAAAGGAGATGACCGCGTGCCTGGCACGAATCTCACCCGTGAAGAGGCTCAGCAGCGGGCGAAGCTGCTCACCGTCGACTCGTACGAGGTCGAACTCGATCTCAGCGGTGCGCAGGAGGGCGGCACGTACCCCTCCGTGACCACCGTGCGCTTCCGGTCCGCCGAGGCCGGCGCCGAGACCTTCATCGACCTGGTCGCGCCCGCCGTGCACGAGGTCGTCCTGAACGGCAAGTCGCTCGACGTGGCCGCCGTCTTCCGGGACTCGCGCATCGCGCTGAAGCACCTGGCCGCCGGGGACAACGAGCTCCGCGTCGTCGCGGACTGCGCGTACACGAACACCGGTGAGGGCCTGCACCGCTTCGTCGACCCGGTCGACCAGCAGGCCTACCTGTACACCCAGTTCGAGGTGCCGGACGCGCGGCGGGTCTTCGCCAGCTTCGAGCAGCCCGACCTGAAGGCGACGTTCCGGTTCACCGTGACGGCCCCCGAGGGCTGGACCGTCATCTCGAACTCCCCGACCCCGGAGCCGAAGGACCGCGTGTGGGCCTTCGAGCCGACCCCGCGGATCTCCACGTACATCACGGCGCTGATCGTGGGCCCGTACCACGCGGTGCACAGCTCCTACGAGGGCCCGGACGGGCAGTCCGTCCCGCTCGGCATCTACTGCCGCCCCTCGCTGGCCGAGTTCCTCGACGCGGACGCGATCTTCGACGTCACGCGGCAGGGCTTCGACTGGTTCCAGGAGAAGTTCGCCTACGACTACCCGTTCGCCAAGTACGACCAGCTCTTCGTCCCGGAGTTCAACGCGGGCGCGATGGAGAACGCGGGCGCGGTCACCATCCGCGACCAGTACGTCTTCCGCTCCAAGGTGACGGACGCGGCGTACGAGGTGCGCGCCGAGACCATCCTGCACGAGCTGGCGCACATGTGGTTCGGCGACCTGGTCACCATGGAGTGGTGGAACGACCTGTGGCTGAACGAGTCCTTCGCCACGTACACCTCGATCGCCTGCCAGGCCTACGCCGAGGGCTCGAAGTGGCCGCACGCGTGGACCACGTTCGCCAACTCCATGAAGACCTGGGCGTACCGGCAGGACCAGCTGCCGTCCACGCACCCGATCATGGCCGACATCCGTGACCTGGACGACGTCCTCGTCAACTTCGACGGCATCACCTACGCCAAGGGCGCCTCGGTGCTCAAGCAGCTGGTGGCCTACGTCGGCCAGGACGCCTTCTTCAAGGGCGTGCAGGCGTACTTCAAGGCGCACGCCTTCGGGAACACGCGGCTGTCCGACCTGCTGGGCGCGCTGGAGGAGACCTCCGGCCGCGACCTGACGGCCTGGTCGAAGGCGTGGCTGGAGACGGCCGGCATCAACGTCCTGCGCCCGGAGATCACGACCGACGAGAACGGCTCCGTCACCGCCTTCGCGATCCGCCAGGAGGCCCCGGCCCTGCCGGCCGGCGCCAAGGGCGAGCCGGTCCTGCGCCCGCACCGCATCGCGGTGGGCCTGTACGAGCTCCAGGACGGCAAGCTGGTCCGCACCGACCGGATCGAGCTGGACATCGACGGCGAGCTGACGGCGGTGCCGGAGCTCGTCGGGCGGGCCCGCCCGACGGTCGTGCTCCTCAACGACGACGACCTGTCCTACGCCAAGGTCCGCCTCGACGAGGTGTCGCTGGCGAACGTCACCGCGCACCTCGGCGACTTCACCGAATCGCTGCCGCGCGCGCTGTGCTGGGCCTCGGCCTGGGACATGACGCGCGACGGCGAGCTGGCGACCCGCGACTACCTGGCGCTGGTGCTGTCCGGCATCGGCAAGGAGTCGGACATCGGCGTCGTGCAGTCCCTGCACCGTCAGGTGAAGCTGGCCGTGGACCTGTACGCCGACCCGGCGTGGCGCGAGCAGGGCCTCGCGACCTGGACCGAGGCCACCCGCGAGCACCTGCTCGCGGCCGAGGCGGGCAGCGACCACCAGCTGGCGTGGGCCCGGGCCTTCGCGGCCACGGCCCGCACCGAGGAGCAGCTGACGTACCTGGCCGCGCTCCTGGACGGTTCCGCGACCGTCGAGGGCCTGGTCGTGGACACGGAGCTGCGCTGGGCGTTCCTGGAGCGCCTCGTCGCGACCGGGACCCTCGACGAGCCGGCCGTCGCGGCCGAGCTGGAGCGGGACGCCACGGCCGCCGGCGAGCGCCACGCGGCCACGGCGCGCGCCGCGCGCCCGACGCGGGAGGCCAAGGCCGAGGCGTGGGCCTCGGTGGTGGACTCCGGCGACCTGCCGAACGCGGTGCAGGAGGCGGTGATCGGCGGCTTCGTCCAGACCGACCAGCGCGAACTGCTCGCCCCGTACGCGGCCACGTACTTCGAGCGGGTCAAGGAGGTCTGGGACACCCGCAGCCACGAGATCGCGCAGCAGGTGGCGGTGGGCCTCTACCCGTCGCTCCAGGTCTCCCGCGAGACCCTGGACGCCACGGACGCCTGGCTGGCCTCGGCCGAGCCGAACGCGGGTCTGCGCCGTCTGGTGTCGGAGGCCCGCGCGGGCGTGGAGCGCGCCCTGCGCGCCCAGGCCGCCGACGCGGCGGCCGCCGACCGCGGCTGACCCTCCCCGGTCACAGAGGGGGCGCGGCCCGACCGCGCCCCCTTTCGCGCTCCTACGAGGCCTGCGCGAGCCTCTCGGCCGCCGTGCGCAGGGCCCGCAGGACCCGGGAGACCGCGGGCCCGCTCTCGGCGCCGCGCCGCAGCGCGGCGATGACGTGCCGGGTCGGGCGGTCGTGGTCGAGGACGCGTACGGTCACGCCCGAGGCGCGGGCGGAGACCATGCGGGGCACCAGGGCCACGCCCATGCCCGCCTCCACCATGGCCAGGATCGCCGTCCACCCGGACGCCGTGTGCGCCCGCTGCGGCACGAACCCGGCCGCCTCGCAGGCGCCGCGCGTGATCTCCGACCAGGGGCCGCTGCCCCCGTAGATCCACCGCTCCGCCGCCAGGTCGGCCAGTCGCAGGTCGGGGGCGGCGGCCAGCGGGTGGTCGGGCGGCAGGGCCACGTCGAGGGGGTCCTCCAGCAGGGTGACCCGGGTGAAGCGGGGGTCGCCGCCGACCGGCGCGTGCGGGGCCAGGGACAGCGCGAGGTCCACGTCCCGGGTGGACAGCAGCTCCCAGGACTCGGCGGCCTCGGTCTCGCGGACGCGGACCTCGATGCCCGGGTGGCTGCGCCTCAGGGCGGCCACGGCGGGGACGACCAGCACCGGGACCGCCGTGGAGAAGGCCCCGACCCGCACCTCGCCGGCCTCGCCCGCGAGGTACCCGGCGAGTTCGGCGTCGGCCCGTTCCAGCTGGGCGAACACGGTCTCGGTGTGCCGCAGTACGAGGCGGGCCGCGTCGGTGAGCCGTACGCGTCGCCCCTGGGCCTCCAGCAGCGGCACCCCCACCTGCCGGGCGAGGTTGGTCAGGGCCTGCGAGACGGCCGAGGGCGTCATGTGCAGCGCCTCGGCCGTCGCGGTCACGGTGCCCCGGTCGGCCAGGGTCCGCAGGATCCGGAGTTTCTTCAGGTCCCATTCGGTCACGGACCCGAAGCTACCGTCGGGCGACACTCGACAGTCCGACCCCGCCCAGGATCAGCGCCATGCACAGCAGTTGCGCGGGGCCGGTCTCCTCGCCGAGCAGCAGCAGGCCGAGTCCGGCGACGCACACCGGCTGGAGGTAGTAGACGACTCCGGCGCGGGCCGCCCCGATGAGGGTGATGGCCTTGTTCCAGGCGAAGAAGGCGACGGCGGAGGAGAAGACGCCGATGTAGAGGAGTTGGCCGAGGGTGGCGGGGGTGGGTGTGAAGGCGCCCTGGACGGTGACGGAGACGGCGTAGGCGGGGGCCAGCATCAGCGCGCCGAGCACGAAGGTGGTGATCAGGAAGGCGAGTCCGCCGATCTCGGCGGGCTTGCGCTTCAGCAGTGCGCTGTAGGTGGCGAAGGAGAGGGCGGCGGCGAACATCCACAGGTCGCCGGCGCCGAAGTCGAAGCCGATCGAGCCGTCGCCGACCAGGAGCAGGACGCCGAGGGCCGCGAGCAGCAGGCCGAAGGTGCGGCGGGCGCCGAGCCGTTCGCCGCCGAGGCGGGCGTAGCCGGCCATGATGACCGGCGAGGCGGCCATGATCATGCCCATGTTGGCGGCGGAGGTGGTCAGTCCGGCCTGGTGGACGAGGGTGTTGTAGAGGGTGACGCCGAAGAGGGTGGCGAGGGCGACGTAGCCGATGTGGCGGCGGATCAGGGCCCGCTGCCGCCAGGCCTGGCGCGCGGCGAAGGGGGAGACGGCGACGGCGGCGATGACCCAGCGCCAGAAGACGGCCTGGACGGGCGGGACGGTGTCGGCCATGCCCCGGGTGGCGACGAAGCTGCCGGACCAGACGACCGTCGCGACGAGGGCGAGCAGGACGCCGAGTCCGGCGGCCCCCGTGAACCTTCCGCCGGACCCGCCCGTGCCGGGGCCGGCGGGGCGGCCCTCGGACCCGCCGCGCGGCCGGTCCTGCGGCCGCTCCTGCCGCGGTTCCTGTGTGACGGTACGGGCGCCTTCGACGGCCACGGGTGGTCTCCCCCTCGGGGTGTGGTGGTGGGTGGGTCCGCCCTACCGTCGCACCTCGGCATTACCCAGGTCCATCGAATCATTTCGATCAGTTCCTTCAGCCGAGCTGAAAGGTTCCTGGGCGGGCTCCGGCTCGCGGCCCGGGAGCTGTCCCACGATGGTGGCGCCGAAGGCGATCGCCATGCCGATCAGCTGGACGGGGGTCAGCGACTGGCCGAGCGCGGCCCACCCGATGACGGCGGCGGTGAGCGGGGACAGCGGGCCGAGCAGGGTGACGGAGGTGGCGGTGAGCCGGCCGAGGCCGCGGAACCAGAGCCAGTACGCGATCCCGGTGTTGATCAGCATCATGTAGCCGTAGCCGAGGAAGGCCTTGCCGTCGAGCGCGGGCGGCGCCCCCTCGACGAGGGCGGCGATCGGGATGATGACGAGCCCGCCGGCGGTGAGCTGCCAGCCGGTCACGGCCAGCGGACCGACCCCCTCGGGGCGGCCCCACCGCTTGGTCATCACGGTGCCCGCCGCCATGGAGGCGGAGGAGACCACGCCCGCGATGACGCCGACGAGGTCGAGCGCGGCCTCGGCCTTCAGCACCACCATGCTGACGCCGAACGCCCCGACCACGGCGGCCAGTACGGTGCGCGCCCTGGCCCGCTCGCCGAGGAACAGGGCGGCGAGCCCGACGACGAACAGCGGCCCGGCGGCGCCGAGGACGGCGGCGACCCCGCCGGGCAGGCGGTAGGCGGAGAGGAACAGCAGCGGGAAGAAGGCGCCGATGTTGAGGGTGCCGAGGACGGCGGACTTCCACCACCAGTCGCCCTTGGGCAGGGTCCGGGAGAGCGCGACCAGCAGCAGTCCGGCGGGCAGGGCCCGCATGGCCCCGGTGAACAGCGGGCGGTCGGGCGGCAGGAGTTCGGTGGCGACGGCGTAGGTGGATCCCCAGGAGATCGGGGCGAGCGCGGTCAGTGCGACGGTGGCGAGGCGGTTCACGGTGACTCCTCGTACGGCTCGGGCGAAAGGGAGGCTCGGGGGTGGCCCGGCGGCTCAGGCGGTCCGGCGGCTCAGGCCGCCGGGGCGGCGGCGGGGCGCGCCGGCCGCGGGGTCGCCGCGGGCGCCGTCAGCGGCGGGGCGGCGTACACGGCCTCGGCGGGCAGCCGGCGCTCCAGCCTCAGCAGGGCGTACGCGGCGCCGAGGGCGGCGACGGCGAGGACGGCCCACGGCAGCCGGCCGTCGACGGAGAGCAGCGCGGTGAACAGGGACGGCGCGAGGGCGGTGGCCAGGGAGTAGGACAGCTGGTAGGTGGCGAGGTAGCGGCCCCGGACGGCTTCGGGGGCGGCCGAGACCGACAGGGCGCCGCCGGAGGGGCTGTGGATCAGCTCGCCGAGGGTGTAGACGACCACGATGGCCAGCAGGGCGACCAGGGTGACGGTCTGGCCGGGGCGCAGGGTGCCCAGGACGATCTGGCCGATGAAGGCGGCGGCGAAGAGCAGGGAGCCGAGGGCGGCGGAGCGGGTGCGGCGGGCGCCGGAGCGGCGGACGCGGCCGGCGACCAGGACGCCGATGCCGGCGCACAGGACGGTGTTGACGGTGAAGGCGGCTCCGGTGAGGGAGTCGGGCCCGCGCAGCCAGGTGGAGATGTAGAGCGGGAAGAGGACGGACAGGGCGGCGTAGCCCAGCGCGGTGAGGAAGTTGGCGGCGGTCAGGCCGAGGAAGGGGCGGTCGCGCAGCACCATCCGGTATCCGGCGGGCGCCCGCTTCGCGGAGGGGGCGCCGGCCGCGTCGGCCTCGGCGTCGCGGACCGGGCGGACCCGACTGACGAGCAGTCCGGCGAGGGCGAAGGCGAGGGCGTTGCCCCAGGCGGTGTACTGGAAGCCGCCCGTGCCCCACAGGGCGAGCACCCCGGAGACGAGGAGGGCGCCCGCGCCCATGCCGGCGTTCTGCAGGGCCCGGAGGGAGGCCTGGAGCCGGTCGCGGGCGGCGCCGCGCGCCACTTCCCCGATCAGCGACTGCTGGACGACGGGGAAGGAACGGTCGGCGAGCGCGGTGAACAACGCGACGGCGGCGAAGGCCGGCAGGGAGTGCGCGAAGGGGTAGAGGGCGAAGCCGAGGGCGCGGACCGCGTAGAGGACCAGGTTGATCCGGCGGGCGCCGAACCGGTCGATCGCGGAGCCGGCCAGCGGCATGAACGCCAGTCCGGCGAGGCCGGTCACGGTGAGCACCAGTCCGACGAGGGCGAAGGAGAGGCCGGTGACGTGGTGGAAGAAGACGAGCGAGAAGGGGATGTACATGCCGATCCCGATCGCACTGATCCCGACGCCCACGAGCAGGGACCTCTCCCCCGCCACGCGCTCTTCCGGCGCCTTTCCGGACCGCGTCTTCCCGAACCGCTTCATCACTGACTCCCCCAAGTAGCTCACTTGGAAGTAGCTTACCCCTAAGCTACTTTTCGTCAAGCAACTTTCTTGCGAACGAACAAGTGGAACCGGATACTGACGCCATGACCGAGGCCAGCAAGGACGCCGTCGACGCGATCATCGCCCAGTGGTACGCGGTGCGACCCGAACTCGAAACCGCCCCTATGGCCGTCTTCGGGCGGATCTACAGGATCTCCAAAGCCATGGGCGAGGCGATGGAGCGCGCCTACGGCCGCCACGGGATCTCCCGCGGGGAGTTCGACGTCATCGGCACCCTGCGCCGATCCGGAGCCCCCTACACGCTCTCGCCCCGCCAGCTGTCCGCCACGCTCATGCTCACCACCGGCGGAATGACCGGCCGCCTGGACAAGCTGGAGAAGGCCGGACTGCTCACCCGCAGCCCCGATCCGCACGACCGGCGGGCGCTCCAGGTGACGATCACCGAGCACGGACTGGCCGTCGTCGACCAGGCGGTCACCGCGGGCCTCGAAGTGCAGCGCGCCGCGCTCACCGGCTTCGCGCCCGAGGAGGTCGAAGGACTCTCGGACCTGCTGCGCCGGCTCCTGGCCGACGTCCCGGCCTGATCACGCCGGGGAACGGGCGGGGAATCCGGAGCGGGACCGAACGGGATCCGGAGCGGGATCCGAAACTCGATCCGGAGCGCGATCCGGGGCACGACAAGGCGCCGGAGGTCACGGGGGCACGCCCGAAGGCGGCTCCACGGACCTCCGGCGCCCGGAAGTCGAAAGGAGGACCGTCCGGTCGGCCGGTCCCCGATCGGGCCGGTGTCAGCCCGCGTTCTGCTGCTTGCGCGACTTGTCGCCGACCATCACGAGACCCGTGATGACCAGGAACAGCACGATCGGAGCGGCCACGAACAGGCCGAGCGTCTCGCCAATGCTCAGGCCCGGACCCGGGTCGTCGCCGTCGTCGCGGGTGAGCGCGAGGGCGGGAGACGTCATCAGCAGCATCATCAGCGCGGTTCCGGCCGTGACGGCGCCGGCGCGCAGAGCGTTCTTCTTGTCCACGGTGCAAACGTAGCGAACACCTAAAGCGGGCGCGCGCCCGGGGGTGCCGTACGGGGGTGCGCCCCCTCCCGCACCGCGCTCAGCAGGGCGTTCGCCCGGGGAGAGGCCGTCAGCGCCTCCAGGGTCAGCGGCCGGCCCGCCCCGTCGGCGATCGGCAACCGCCAGTTGGGGTACTGGTCCCAGGTGCCCGGCAGGTTCTGCGGCCGCCGGTCGCCCACCGCGTCCGGCAGCCATACGCCGACCAGCCGGGCGGGCGTGCGCAGCAGGAAGGCGTACAGGGCCCGTACGGCGGCCTCCTCGGTCTTGGTCTCCAGCCCGAGCCCGTCCAGCAGGCCCAGCCAGCCCGCGGTGTCCTCGGCGTCCTCGCCGCGCTCCACGTCCAGGGGGCGGGTCAGCAGCCCGAGGCGGTCGCGCAGTTCGACGTGGCCCCCGGTCAGCTTCGCGGCGGTGGGCGGCAGATCGTGGGTGGTGACCGTGGCCAGGCAGTCCCGCCGCCAGTCGGCGGGCGCGAGCGGCTCTCCGTCGCCCGACCAGTCCCGCTCGAACCACAGCACGGAGGTGCCGAGGATCCCGCGCCGGGCGAGCGCGCGCCGCACCCGCGGCTCGACGGTCCCGAGGTCCTCGCCGACGACCACGGCCCCGGCCCGGTGCGCCTCCAGGACCAGCACGGCCAGCATCGCCTCGCCGTCGTAGGAGACGTACGCCCCCCGCGCGGGCGGGGTCCCCTCCGGGATCCACCAGAGCCGGAACAGGCCCATCACGTGGTCGATGCGCAGCGCTCCCGCGTACCGGAACACGCCGCGCAGCAGCTCCCGGAAGGGGGCGTACGCCGCCCGCTCCAGGGCGTCGGGCCGCCAGGGCGGCAGCCCCCAGTCCTGGCCGCGGGCGTTGAAGGCGTCGGGCGGGGCGCCGACGGCGGCGCGGCGGGCGTGGAAGGGCGCCGTCAGGGCGTCCGAGCCGTCGGGGTGCACGCCGACGGCCAGGTCGTGCACGACGCCGATGGCCATCCCGGCCTCCCGCGCGGCCCGCTGGGCGGCCGTCAGCTGGTCGTCCGTCAGCCACACCAGCCAGGCGTGGAAGTCGGCCCGCTCCCGCGGGTCCTCCCCGGCCGCGGTCGCGCACCAGGCGGCGTGCCGCTCCAGGGCCTCCCCCTGTCCGGCCCGGAACGCGCGCCAGGCGGCCTCCCGTACGGGGGAACGCGGGACGGCGTACAACAGTTCCAGGGCGGCCCGCTTGAGCTCCCACACCGCGTCCCGGTCGATCAGCGCGCCCTTCTCCAGCACCTCGCGGCGCAGCCGGCCGCCCCGTTCGGCCAGGGCGGCGAGGGCTTCGCGCTCGGGGCAGGCGGCGTACTCGGGGACGTCCTCGATCCGCAGGTGCACCGGGTCCGGGAAGCGGCGCGAGGAGGGGCGGTAGGGGGAGGGGTCGCTCGGGGTGCCGGGGACGGCCGCGTGCAGCGGGTTGACCTGGACGAAGTCGGCGCCGTGGGTGCGGGCCGCCCAGCGGGCCAGCTCCGCCAGGTCGCCCAGGTCCCCCATGCCCCAGGAGCGTTCCGAGAGCAGCGAGTACAGCTGGACGAGCAGCCCGTGGGCCCGCTCCGGGGCGGTCGGGGCCCGGTCCGGGGCCACGATCAGGGTGGCCCCGGCGGTGCGCCCGTCGGGGGTGCGGACGGTCAGGCGGTGCACCCCGAGGGGCAGTCCGGGGTCCCACGCCACCTCGCCGGCGCCGTCCTCCAGGGTCACCCGCAGCCGGGTCCCGGGCGGCAGCGCGGCCAGCGCCCGCGGGGCGTCCTCGCCGCGCCAGTGCACCACCGTCGGCGGCAGGGGCCGCTCGGCCCGCTCCCGCTCGGCGGCGTCGACCGACGCCCGGACCTCCTCCTCGGTGTCGACCGGGACGCCCATCAGGGCGAGGACCGCCCGGACGGTGGCGTCGGGCACCTCGACGGTGACCTCCTCGGCGGGCCGGTAGCTGTCGGCGACGCCGTGGTGGGCCGCGAGCCGGGCGAGGTCGTCCATCGATGTCCCTGTCTAGAAGCCCGCGGCGGTCGCGGCGGGGAGGGTGGGCTCGCTCGTCAGCGGGGCCTCGTCCGCGAGCGGGGGTTCGCTGGTCAGCGGCGCGAACGCGGAACCGGTCAGCGGGGGCTCACTGGTGAGGGGGCCCTGCGCCGGCCCGGACTGGACGGGCAGGTGGGCGAGCGGTGCGTGGGCACGGGTGACGGTGGTGGAGGCGGTGGTGGAAGCGGGGGCGGTACGGGCATTCATGGGAGCACTCCTTCGTGCGCGAAGACCGGATCCACCCATGCAACACCGCCGAGGAACACCGCAGCCATACCCAGTCGGAGGCACCGCATTCCTGAAGGTTCCCGGTCAGATCACCCCACCCTCATTGACACCCCCGCCGCACGGGTGGTGGGCTCGGGATCACGCGTGCGAGGCGGCCCGCGCCGCCGCGAAGCCGAACGGGGAGGCTCCGTGCAGCTCAGGGGCAGGAAGCGGAGCGCCGCCGCGGCGGTCGCCGTGCTCGGTACGTTGTGGGGCGGATCGGTGGCCTCGGCCCCCCTCGGGTTCCTCGCGGCCTCCGGCACGCCGACGGGCCCCGGCGCCGGCGGGCCCGCCGCCGCACCCGGCGCCGCCTCGACCGGCGGGGCCGTCCCCGCCGGCGCGACCGCCCCCGGCCCGCCCCTCGACCCGGGCTCCGACCCCCCGCGAACCGCCTCCGAGGGCCCCGCCGTGTGGCCCCGGCCGCAGTCGGCCCACGCCGATCCGGGGCGGGAGGTCCCGGTGGGCTCCGAGGCCGTGGTGGTGGCGCCGGCCGGGGCGGACCCGTACGCCGTCGAGGTGGTCCGGGGCGCGCTGCGCGCGGCGGGCGTACGGACCCTGCACGAGCGGGCCCCCGGGCAGGCGCTGCCCGAACGGGGCCTCGTCGTACGGCTCCAGGGGTCGGACGCGGAGGTCGCGCTGCGCGCCCTGGGCGCCTCGGCCGCCGGGGACCTGCCCGACGGCGGCTACCGGCTGGCGGTGGGCCGTACCGGCGGGCGGGACACGGTCGCGCTGGCCGGCGTCGGCGCGGACGGGCTCTTCCACTCCGCGCAGACGCTGCGTCAACTGCTCGCGGCGGGGGCGCCGGCCGGCTCCGGCACGGGCACGGGTACGGGCTCCGGGAAGGTGCCCGGCATGCTGGTGCGGGACTGGCCGATCGCCCCGGTGCGCGGGATCACCGAGGGCTTCTACGGGCAGCCCTGGACGGCGTCGCAGCGGCTCGCGCAGGTCGACTTCATGGGCCGCACCAAGCAGAACCGGCTGCTGCTGGCCCCCGGCGACGACCCGTACCGGACGACGTCGTGGCGCACGGAGTACCCGAGGGAGCGGCAGGAGGAGTTCCGGGCGCTGGCCCGGCGGGCCGGCGCGAACCACGTGGTGCTGGGCTGGGCCGTGTCGCCGGGGCAGGGCATGTGCCTGGCCTCGGCGGACGAACGGGCGGCCCTGGCCCGCAAGGTGGACGCCATGTGGGAGCTCGGCTTCCGGGCCTTCCAGGTGCAGTTCCAGGACGTCAGCTACACCGAGTGGGGCTGCCGCGCCGACCGCGTCCGCTACGGGACCGGCCCGGCGGCCGCCGCGAAGGCGCACGCCGAGGTCGCCGGGGAACTGGCGGCCCACCTGGCCGCCCGCCACCCGGGCGCGGCCCCGCTGTCGCTGCTGCCGACCGAGTACTTCCAGGAGGGCGCCACCGCCTACCGGACGGCGCTGGCCGGGGCCCTGGACCCGCGGGTGGAGGTGGCCTGGACGGGCGTGGGGGTGGTGCCGCGCACCATCACCGGCGCGGAGCTGGCGGGCGCCCGTTCGGCGCTCGGGCACCCCGTGGTCACCATGGACAACTACCCGGTCAACGACTGGGACCCGGGCCGGATCTTCCTCGGGCCGACCGCCGGCCGCGAGCCCGCGGTGGCGAGCGGCTCGGCGGCCGTGCTGGCCAACGCGATGCCCCAGGGCACCCTGTCGCGGGTGGCGCTGTTCACGGCCGCGGACTACGCCTGGAACCCGCGCGGCTACCGCGCCGGCGAGTCCTGGGCGGCCGCGGTGCGCGACCTCGCGGGCCCGGATCCGCGCACCCGGGCGGCGCTGGCGGCCCTGGCCGGGAACACGGCCTCCTCGGGGCTCAGGCTGGAGGAGTCGGCGTACCTGCGGCCGCTGGTCGAGGAGTTCTGGCGGGCGCGCTCCGGCGGCGACCGGGCGGCGGCCGACCGGGCCGCCGACCGGCTGCGGGAGGCCTTCACGGTGCTGCGGGAGGCCCCGTCCCGACTGCCGTCGCTGGCGGCGGAGGCGGGCCCCTGGCTGGAGCGGCTCGCGCGCTACGGGACGGCGGGCGAGCTGGCCGTGGACCTGCTGCGGGCCCAGGCGCGCGGTGACGGCGCGGCGGCCTGGCAGGCCTCCCGGGACCTGGCGGCGGCGCGGCGCGCGGCGGGCGAGAAGGGCGGCGCCCGGGTGGACGTCTCGGTGCTGGACCCGTTCCTGAAGCGGGCGACCCAGGAGGCGGACGCCTGGACGGGCGCGGCCCGCCCGGCCGGCGCCGTACGGGAGGAGCCCGGCGCGTGGACGGTCCGGCTCGACTCCCCGCGCGCCCTGTCGGCGGTGACGGTGATGACCGATCCGACCGCTCCCGAGGTGCGGGGCGCGGTGGTGGAGGTCCACGTGCCGGGCGAGGGCTGGCGCAAGATCGCCGACGCGGCCGGTTCCGGTTGGACCCAGGCCGACGCCGGCGGGGTGCGCGCGGACGCCGTCCGCCTGGCGTGGGCGGGAACGGCCCCGGTGGTGCACCGGGTCGTGCCGTGGTTCGCGGACGGGCCCCGGGTGGAGTTCGAGCCGGCCGCCGGGGGCCCGCTCGACGCCGAGATCGGCGGCGGTGCCCGCCGGGTGCCGGTCGAGCTGTCGGCGCTGTCGCCGGGCGAGGTGCGCGGCCCGCTGTCGGCGGCCCCGCCGGCGGGGGTGGAGGTAAAGGTCCCGCAGGAGGTCGTGGTGCCCCGGGGGGCGGGGGTGACGGTGCCGGTGGAGGTGACCGTCCCGGCGGGGACGCCGGCCGGGACGTACCGGATCCTGCTGGTCTTCGACGGGCAGACGCGGGAGATCACCGTCCGGGCGGTGCCGCGCACGGGCGGCCCCGACCTGCTGCGCGGCGCGCGGGCCTCGGCCTCGGGCGAGGAGTCCGCGCGCTTCCCCGCCTCGGCGGCGGTCGACGCGCTGGACTCCACCCGCTGGTCGTCCCCGGCGAAGGACGGTGCGTGGTGGCAGGCGGAGCTGGCGGCGCCCGCCCGGGTGGGTCTGGTGACGCTGCACTGGCAGGACGCCTACCCGTCGGCGTACCGGGTGGAGACCTCCCCGGACGGCGTGACCTGGCGTCCGGGGGCCTCGGTGAGCTCGCGCGGCGGTGTGGACGCCGTCCGTCTGGACGCGCCGGACACCCGTTTCCTGCGGGTGACGTGCGAGCGCCGGGCGACCCGGTTCGGGTGCAGCCTGTGGTCCGCCTCGGCCTTCGCCGTCGTCGGCTGATCCGGTGCCCGCCCCGGGTGGCCCGGCGCCCTGCCGGTCCCCGCTCCTCGATCCGCTCCTCGGTCCCGTTCTCGGTCCCGTTCTCCATCCGGTCCTGGATCCGGTCCTCGCCCGGCCCGACCGCTACGACGCGGCGGCCCCGATGCGCGAGAGCGCGTCGTCGGCCCCGTACGGCTGGAGGTAGGGCATCCAGCGGGGGTCGCGGTGCCCCGTTCCGATGATCCGCCAGGCCAGGCCGGACGGCGGGGCCGGCTGGTGGCGCAGCCGCCAACCCAGCTCCAGCAGGTGCCGGTCGGCCTTCACGTGGTTGCAGCGGCGGCACGCGGCGACGACGTTGTCCCAGACGTGCTGGCCGCCCCGACTGCGCGGGATGACGTGGTCGACGCTGGTGGCGACGGCCCCGCAGTACATGCAGCGGCCGCCGTCGCGGGCGAAGAGGGCGCGGCGGGTGAGGGGAACGGGCCCCCGGTAGGGGACCCGCACGAAACGCTTGAGCCGGACCACGCTGGGCGCGGGGACCGCTCTGGTCGCGCTGTGCAGGAAGGCGCCGGATTCCTCCAGGGAGATCGCTTTGTTCTCCAGGACGAGGACGAGCGCGCGGCGGAGCGGTACGACGCCCAGGGGCTCGTACGACGCGTTGAGGACCAGGACGTGCGGCACGGACTGCCTCCTTGTACGCCGGCGGCGCGTGGCTCGCGCCGGGACGATCTGCCTTCCAGTCTCCCCTTACGGTCGGTCGAAACGCCACCACTCGCCCGTAACGGGTCCGGGGTGTTTTCAACCACACCTCCACTGTCCCCGGGTGAGCCTGGTCTCTCCCTCGAACACGACAACGGGGTCGGGGCCCGTGCCCCGTTAGTGTGGTTGGCCTGTCCGCACACCCCTTCCGGCGGACAGACCGCTATGCCTGGAGGTTCCCGCCGTGCCCTCGCCCGCCACCCTGCTCCCCTTGGCAGCGACGACGACCGACGACGCCGCCGAGAGCGTGACGAACGCCGCGAGCTTCATCGAGGAGAACTGGGCCACCTGGCTGAGCATCGGCCTGCGCATCCTGCTGATCATCGTGATCGCGGCGGCGCTGCGGTCGGTGGTCCGCAAGGCGCTGACGAAGCTGATAAGCCGGATGAACACGGGCGCCGAGGCCGTGGAGGGCACCGCCCTGGGTGGTCTGCTGGTCAACGCGGAGCGCCGCCGGCAGCGTTCGGAGGCGATCGGCTCGGTGCTGCGTTCGGTGGCCTCGTTCCTGATCCTGGGCACGGCCGCGCTGATGGTGCTGGCGGCCCTGAAGATCGACCTGGCGCCGCTGCTGGCCAGTGCCGGTGTGGCCGGCGTGGCGATCGGTTTCGGCGCGCGGAACCTGGTCACGGACTTCCTCTCCGGCGTGTTCATGATCATGGAGGACCAGTACGGCGTCGGCGACAAGATCGACGCGGGTGTGGCCTCCGGCGAGGTGATCGAGGTCGGTCTGCGCGTGACGAAGCTGCGCGGCGACAACGGTGAGATCTGGTACGTGCGCAACGGCGAGATCAAGCGCATCGGCAACCTCAGCCAGGGCTGGGCGACCGCCGGCGTGGACGTGCAGGTGCGGCCGTCGGAGAACCTGGCGCACATCCGCGAGGTGGTCAAGGGCGTCGCCGACACCCTGGCCAAGGAGTCCCCGTGGGACGAGCGCCTGTGGGGCCCGGTGGAGGTGCTGGGTCTGGACGAGGTGCTGCTGGCCTCCATGACCGTGAAGGTGTCGGCCAAGACCATGCCCGGCCAGCAGTTCGCGGTGGAGCGCGAGCTGCGCTGGCGGATCAAGGAGGCCTTCGACGCGGCGGGCATCCGGATCATCGGCGGCCTGCCGGCCGGCGACGAGGACGAGGAGGCGACGCCCGACCCGACGGCCGCCGTGGCCGCGCCGTCGGCGCTCGCCAACCCGACCTCGCCGCAGTCCCTGGCCACGGCCCCGATCCCGGCGCCGCAGACGCCCCGGATCACCAAGTAGGCCCGCGCCACCACGCCCCGCCCGCGCACTGCCCCGTCTGTCATCCGGCGGGGCAGTGCCATTGACAGGCTCCGGAACACGATAGGAAACTTACCTAACAGTTCTTCTCGGTGAGGGAGAGACCGCTCCATGCCCGCAGCGACACCCGGAACGCCCAGCCTGCTGCGCGCCATGAACGACCGCGCCGCCCTGGAACTGCTGCTCACGCACGGCCCGCTGTCCCGCACCCGGATCGGGCACCTCACCGGCCTGTCCAAGCCCACCGCCTCGCAGCTCCTGGCCCGGCTGGAGGCCGCCGGGCTGGTCCTGGCCACCGGCACCGACGAGGGCCGCCCCGGCCCCAACGCCCAGTTGTACGAGCTCAACCCCCGCGCCGCGTACGTCGGCGCCCTGGACGTCACCCCCGAACGGGTCCTCGCCGCCGTCGCCGACCTCACCGGGACGATCGTCGGCGGCTTCGCCCTCCCCTACACCGAGGGCACCGAAGCCGTCGCCCAGGTCACCGGGGCCCTCGACGGGGCGCTCGCCGCCGCCGGACTGGGCCTGACGGACCTGCGCCGGCTGGTCATCGCCACCCCGGGCGCCTTCGACCCCCGCACCGGACGGCTGCGCTACGCCAGCCACCTGCCCGGCTGGCACTCCCCCACCCTGCTCGACGAGCTGGCGACGGCCCTGCCCCTGCCGGTCGAGTACGAGAACGACGTCAACCTGGCCGCCGTCGCCGAACAGCGCCTCGGCGCCGCACGGGGCCACGAGGACTTCGTCCTGCTGTGGAACGAGGAGGGCCTCGGCGCCGCCCTGGTCCTCGGCGGCCGGCTGCACCGGGGCTGGACCGGCGGAGCCGGCGAGGTCGGCTTCCTGCCCGTGCCCGGACACCCCCTGGTCCGCCAGGTCACCCGGGCCAACAGCGGCGGCTACCAGGAGCTGGCCGGCGTACAGGTGCTGCCGGCGCTGGCCGCCGGGCTCGGCGTCGAGGCCCCGCCGGCGGACCCCGGCGAGGCGGCGGCGACCTCCGCCGGGGCGGAGGTGGCGGCCGGCGTCGCCCTGCTGCGGCGTGCCGCCGACCGGCCCGAGGGGGCGCACCTGCGCTTCCTCCACTCGTACGCCACCCTCCTCGCGACCGGTCTGGCCTCGCTGGTCTCCGTACTGGACCCGGAGATCGTGGTGCTGTCCGGGGCCGTGATCACCGCGGGCGGCGAACCGCTGCGCGCCCTGCTGGAGACCGAACTCGCCGAACTGGCCCCCTCCCGACCCCGACTGGTCACCGGCGAGGTCGTCGACCGGCCCGTGCTGCGCGGCGCCCTGGAGAGCGCCCTGGCCACCACCCGCGAGGAAGTCTTCGACACCTCCCGCTGAGCCCGCCCCGCCCCGTTCCTCCCCGTTCCTCCCCCCCCCCTGTTTGCCCCTCCCCCCACGCCCCACCCGTACGCCCACGCCCCATCCGCGCATCGGCACCCCCACCGGAAGTTCCTCCAGCAGAGAGCGAGCACCGCCATGCCCAGAACCGGACGACCGACCCTCGCGGCGGCCCTCCTGGCCGCGATATCCGTCCTCGCCACCGCCTGTACCGGCCAGGGCGGCGCCGCCGCCGCGGACGACCCCCAGGCGGACGTCACCCTCACCTTCTGGCACGGATGGTCCGCTCCCGGCGAGACCAAGGCCATCGAGGAGAACATCGCGCGCTTCGAGAAGGCGCACCCGAACATCAAGGTCAAGGTCACCGGCAACATGACCGACGACAAGATCAACCAGGCGCTGCGGGCGGGCGGGGACAAGGCCCCCGACGTGGTCTCCTCCTTCACCACCGACAGCGTCGGCAAGTTCTGCAACTCCGGCGCCTTCGCCGACCTGAACCCCTTCCTGCGGAAGTCCGGGATCGAGAAGGAGAAGGTCTTCCCCAAGACGCTGCTGGAGTACACGCAGTTCAACGGCAACCAGTGCACGCTGCCGCTGCTGAACGACGCGTACGGCCTGGTCTACGACAAGGACGCCTTCGAGGCCGCCGGCATCACGGAACCGCCGAAGACCTGGAGCCGGTTCGTCGAGGTGGCGCAGCAGCTGACCAAGGCGAAGGGGGACTCGTACGAGCGGGTGGGCGTCATGCCGACCTTCCACGGCTACGAGACCACGCCCATGCGCCTCGCCGCGCAGTGGGGCCCGACGTACTTCACCCCCGACGGCAAGGCCAACCTGTCCAAGGACCCGGCCTTCGCGAACATGCTGACGGCGCAGAAGGACCTGGTCGCCAAGCTCGGCGGGTACGAGCGGCTGGAGCGCTTCCGCAGCACCTTCGGCGACGAGTGGAGCGCGGAGCACCCCTTCCACAAGGGGCTCGTGGCCATGCAGATCGACGGCGAGTGGCGGGCGAACATGGCCAAGGAGGCCGGGGTCACGTTCGAGATCGGCACCGCCCCGCTGCCCGTGCCCGACGACCGGATCGCCGACTACGGCAAGGGCTACCTCTCCGGCACGATCATGGGCATCTCCTCCGCGAGCAGGAAGCAGAACGCCGCCTGGGAGCTGGTCAAGTACATGACCACCGACACCGAGGCGGTCGTCGCCTTCGCCAACTCCATCCACAACGTGCCCTCCACGCTGGCCGCGCTGGACTCCCCGAACCTGCGGGTGAGCCCGGAGTTCAAGACGTTCCTCGACATCGCCCGGCACCCGAAGTCGACGACCACCCCGGCCCAGGCCGACGGCGGCACCTACCAACTGACCTTCACGGACTTCGCGTACGCGGTCGAGAAGGGGGACGTGGCCGACATCCCGGCCGGCCTCGCCGGGGTCGACCGGCAGATCGACACGGACATCGCGAAGGCGAAGTGACCCCGATGGCCGGCACGCACCCCCTGAGGGCGAAGCGCCGCAGGTCCGCCCTGCGGGCCGCGGCCTTCATGTCGCCCTGGCTGATCGGGTTCTCGTTCTTCTTCGCCTACCCGCTCCTGTCCACGGTGTACTTCTCCTTCACCAAATACGACGGCTTCCGCCCGCCCGTCTTCAACGGCCTGGACAACTGGACGTACGTCTTCACGGACTATCCGCTGTTCTGGCCGGCCCTGTGGAACACCCTGTGGCTGGTCCTGGCGATGGTCGGCTGTCGGGTCCTGTTCGGCCTCGGCATCGGCCTGCTCATCACGCGGATCAAGACGGGCACCGGGATCTTCCGGACCCTGTTCTCCCTGCCCTACCTGGCGCCGCCCGTGGCCGGGACCCTGGCCTTCGTCTTCCTGCTGAACCCCGGCACCGGCCCGGTCAACGTCGCGCTGGAGGCGGTCGGACTGCCCGCGCCGGGCTGGTTCACGGACGCGGACTGGGCCAAGCCCGCGCTCACCGTGCTCGCCCTGTGGGGGGTGGGCGACCTGATGGTGATCTTCATGGCCGCCCTGCTCGACGTGCCCAGGGAGCAGTACGAGGCCGCCGAGCTGGACGGGGCCGGGGCGTGGAGCCGGTTCCGGCACATCACCCTGCCGAACATCTCCCCGATCATCCTGTTCGCCGTGGTCACCGGGGTCATCCAGGTCATGCAGTACTACACGCAGCCGCTGGTGGCGGGGAAGGTGTCGGCGGGCGTCATCGGCGGCTCGGGGCAGCAGTTCGAGCCCGGCTACCCGGACAAGTCCACGCTGACGCTGCCCCAGATCATCTACAACGCCGGGTTCCAACGCTTCGACTACGGCGCCGCCTGCGTCGTCGCGCTGGTCCTGTTCGCCCTCTCCATGGCCTGCACCGCGCTCCTGATGCGCCGCCGTGGCGGACTGATCGAAGCGGGGGACTGAGATGACCGTCGTCGTGTCCGGGCCTCGGACCGCGCACGGGGTCGAGCCCGTGACGCCGCCCAGGCCCCCGGCCGTGCGCCGCAGGGCCGTGCTCCACTGGATCGGCGTGCACGCCCTCGGGGTCGCCGCCGCCCTGTTCTTCGTCCTCCCCTTCGTCTTCGTCCTCCTCACCTCCCTGATGAGCGACCAACAGGCGCTGACCCGCGACCTGACGCCCGACACCTGGGAATGGGGCAACTACGCGAAGGTGTGGAACACTCCCGGCTTCCTCACCTGGTGGCGCAACACCCTGATGTACGCGGGCCTGGGCACGGCGCTGACCGTGCTCTCCTCGGTACCCGTCGCGTACGCCCTCGCCCGGTTCCGCTTCCGCGGCCGGCGGCTGTCGATGCTCCTGGTGATCGCCATGATGATGCTGCCGCCGCAGGTGGTCGTCATCCCCATGTACCTCTTCTGGGCGAAGCAGCTGGACCTGTCCGGCACCCTGTGGCCGCTGATCGTCCCGCTGCTCTTCGGCGACGCCTACTCCATCTTCCTGCTGCGCCAGTTCCTGCTGACCATCCCCGAGGAGTACCTCGACGCCGCCCGCATCGACGGCTGCGGCGAGATCCGCACCCTGCTGCGGGTGGTGCTGCCGATGGCGAAGCCGGGGATCGCGGCCATCGCCCTGTTCCAGTTCTTCGCCCTGTGGAACGACTACTTCGGCCCGCAGATCTACGCCTCCGACAACCCGGCCGCCTGGACGCTCAGTTACGGGCTGGAGTCCTTCAAGGGCGCGCACCACACCAACTGGAACCTCACCATGGCGGCGACCGTGCTCGTCATGGCCCCGGTGATCCTCCTCTTCTTCCTCGCCCAGAAGGCGTTCGTCGAGGGCGTCACCCTGACCGGAGTGAAAGGCTAGGCCCGATGAAACTCGCAGTGGTGGGCGGCGGTTCCACCTACACCCCCGAACTGGTCGACGGGTTCGCGCGGCTGCGCGACACCCTGCCGGTGAGCGAACTGGTCCTGATCGACCCGGCCGCCGACCGCCTGGGACTGATCGGCGGCCTGGCCCGGCGCATCTTCTCCCGTCAGGGCCACCCCGGACGGATCACCACCACCGCCGACCTCGACGCCGGGGTCGCCGGGGCCGACGCCGTGCTGATCCAGCTGCGCGTCGGCGGCCAGGCGGCCCGCCTCCAGGACGAGACCTGGCCGCTGGAGTGCGGCTGCGTCGGCCAGGAGACCACCGGCGCGGGGGGACTGGCGAAGGCCCTGCGCACGGTGCCCGTGGTGCTGGACATCGCCGAACGGGTCCGGCGGGCCGCCCCCGACGCCTGGATCATCGACTTCACCAACCCCGTCGGGATCGTCACCCGGGCCCTGCTCCAGGCCGGGCACAAGGCGGTCGGCCTGTGCAACGTCGCCATCGGCTTCCAGCGGAAGTTCGCCGCGCTGCTGGACGTCACCCCGGCCGAGGTGCACCTCGACCACGTCGGCCTGAACCACCTGACCTGGGAGCTCGGCGTGCGCCTGGGCGGCCCGCAGGGGCCCGACGTACTGCCGCGGCTGCTGGCGGAGCACGGGGACGCCGTCGCCGCCGACCTGCGGATGCCGCGCGCCGTACTGGACCGGCTCGGCGTGGTGCCCTCGTACTACCTGCGCTACTTCCTCGCCCACGACGAGGTGGTCCGCGAACTGGGCGAGAAGCCCTCCCGGGCCGCCGAGGTCGCCGCCATGGAACGCGAACTCCTCGCCCTGTACGCCGACCCCGCGCTCGACGAGAAGCCGGAGCTGCTCGCCCGGCGCGGCGGCGCCTTCTACTCGGAGGCGGCCGTGGACCTGGCCGCGGCCCTGCTGGGCGGCGGCGGGCCGTCCGTCCAGGTGGTCAACGCCCGCAACGACGGCACGCTGCCCTTCCTGCCCGACGACGCCGTCGTCGAGGTCCAGGCCCGGGTCGACGGCTCCGGACCCGTACCGCTGCCCGCGCCCCGGCTCGACCCGCTGTACGCAGGCCTGGTCGCGCACGTCGGCGCGTACGAGGACCTGGCCCTGGACGCGGCCCTGCGCGGTGGCCGCGACCGGGTCTTCCGGGCCCTGCTCGCCCACCCGCTGGTCGGACAGTTCGACCTGGCCGAGGGGCTCACGGACCGCCTGCTCGCGCACAACAAGGAGCACCTGCCATGGGCGTAGCGGGGGCGGCCGTACTCGCCGTCGACGCCGGCAACAGCAAGACGGACGTGGCCCTGATCGGCTACGACGGCGCCGTGCTCGGCACCGGACGCGCCGGGGGCTTCCAGCCGCCCCGGGTCGGCGTCGAGGCGGCCGTGGACGTGCTCGGGCAGGCGGTCGCCGAGGCCGTCGCGGCGGCCGGACTCCCGGCCTGCGTGCCCGGCGCCCCGTACGCGGCCCGGGTCTCGGCCTGCCTGGCCAACGCCGACCTGCCCGTGGAGGAACGCCGCCTCGCGCGGGCGCTCCAGGAGCGGGGCTGGGGCGCGACGACCGACGTGCGCAACGACACCTTCGCGATCCTGCGGGCCGGGCTGACCGAGCCCGGCCCGCCGCGCGGGGTCGCGGTGGTGTGCGGGGCGGGCATCAACTGCGTCGGCCTGCTGCCCGACGGGCGCACCGCCCGCTTCCCGGCCCTCGGGGTGATCTCCGGCGACTGGGGCGGCGGGGGCGGCCTGGCGGAGGAGTCCCTGTGGTGGGCGGCGCGGGCCGAGGACGGGCGGGGCGGGCCGACGGAGCTGGCTTCGGCGCTGCCCGCCCACTTCGGGCTGGCCTCGATGGCGGAGCTGATCGAGGCGCTGCACCTGGGGCCGGTCCCCCGGCGCCGGATCCACGAGCTGGTGCCGGTGCTGTTCGCGGTGGCGGCCGGGGGTGACGCGGTGGCCTCGGCGCTCGTGGAGCGGCAGGCCGAGGAGGTGGTGGCGCTGGCGTCGGTGGCGCTCGGCCGCCTGGGGCTGCTGGAGGAGGCGGTGCCGGTCCTGTTGGGCGGCAGCGTGCTCGCCGCCCGCCACCCGGCGCTGAACGGGCGGATCGAGGAGCTGCTGGCCCACCGCGCCCCCCGCGCCCGGGTGTCGGTGGTGACGGCCCCGCCCGTGCTGGGGGCGGGGTTGCTGGGGCTGGACGCCCTGGACGCGGCGGACGCCCCGGGGGGCAGGGCGGGGGGCGTGACGGGGGCGGCGCACGCGGCCGAGGCGAAACTCCGTGCCCATTTCGGGTGAACCCGGGCCGACGGGGGGCGGGTGCGGAACCATGACGGGTGGCCCCGCGTATTGACGGTGTAGGGGTGACGGGGGTGGTCTCGGGGGAGGTACGGGGGCGGCGGCGGTGACGGTTCGGGTGGCGGTTCGCCCGGGATCCGGCACCGGGTGCTGTGGCCGACCGCCGGTACGGCCATACTGCTCCCGAACAGCAGGGGACCGAGGGGGAGGTCACGGTGGCCATCACGACACGCGCGTCCGCGCCCGGGAGCGGTTCCTCCGGGGTGCCGGCGGGGCCCGCGCCGGGCCCGCAACCGCCCGGCCGGGGTACGGCCTGGGCGGAGGGGGTGGAGCGGCTGCGCGCCGCCGCGACGACCGAGCCGGGCCGGCTGCGGATCATCGGGGCGGTACTGGCCGCGCTGGTCCTGTTGTTCGGGGTCGTCGCGGTGTGGGAGGTCTCCGGCCGGACCACGGCGGCGGACGACGTGGTGGGCCGCAGCCAGCCGCTGAGCGCCGACGCGGCGAGCATCTACCGTTCCCTGGCGGACGCCGACACGGCCTCCTCCAGCGGCTTCCTCGCGGGCGCCCAGGAGCCCCGCGAGGTCCGCCTGCGCTACGAGAAGGACATCGCCAACGCCTCCCGGCTGCTGATAAGCGCGGCGGCCAACACCGGAGCGGGCGACCAGTCCCGCAAGGAGATAGCGCTCCTGGGCGAGCAACTGCCCCGCTACACCGGCCTCATCGAACAGGCCCGCGCCACGAACCGGCAGGGACTGCCGTTGGGCGGCGCCTACCTGCGTTACGCGAACGAGCAGATGAGCACCGTCCTGTTGCCCGCCGCCCAGCGGCTGTACGAGGCGGAGACCGGCCGGCTCTACGAGGACTACGACGACGCCCGGTCCTGGCCGGCGGCCTCGACGGGCGCGGGCCTGCTCGCCCTCGCCGCCCTGGTGTGGGCGCAGCGGCGCAACTACCGGCGCACGAACAGGGTCTTCAACCACGGGCTGCTCGCCGCGACGGCCGCCTCCGTGGTGGCGCTGCTGTGGCTGACGGTGGGGCAGTCCTTCGCCCGCGCGGGCCTCGGCGAGGCCCGCTCGGACGGCCAGGAGTCGCTGAAGGTGCTCAACGACGCCCGGATCGCCTCGCTCCAGGCCCGGGCCAACGAGAACCTGACGCTGATCGCGCGGGGCGCCGTACTGGCCGAGGACAAGAAGTCCGACAAGTACGACGTGGACTACGAGAAGAACATGAAGCAGCTCGACCAGGGTCTGGCCCTGGCCCTGCGGCTGGCCGACGACGGCGCCGGCCGCGAGCCCGTCTCGAAGGCCGTGGACGGCGTGGCCCAGTGGAAGCAGCGGCACACGGCGGCCCGGGAGGCGGACATGAAGGGCGGGTACGAGGAGGCGCTGCCCCAGGTCATCGGGGACAGGAACAGCAGCGGGGCCTCCTTCGACCGGGTGGACGCCTCGCTGGAGCAGGCCGTCGCCCATGAGCAGCGGGAGTTCACCGAGGCCGCCCGGGGCGGGCGGGACGCGCTGGGCGGGCTGTTCGTCGGCGCGGCAGCGCTGGCCGTCCTCGGCGCGGCGGCGGCCGTCCTCGGCATCGGCCGCAGGCTTTCGGAGTACAGGTGAGGTCGATGCGGATACGACGGGCGGGGACGGATCGGGGCGAGGGGCCGGCGGCCGGAGCGGCGCCGGACCCCGGGGCGACGGACCCCGGAGCGACGGCTTCCGGGGCGACGGCTCCCGGGGCCGGGTTCACGGAGGCGGGCGGGGCCGGCGGGGCGTCCCGCGAGCCTCGCGCGGCCCGCGTGCGCCGCTCCGGCGGCCGGTTGCGCGGCTGGGGAGGGGTCAGCGCCATGGCCGCCGCCTGCGCGGTGACGGCCGCCGCCGTGCTGCTCCCGCTCGCCCTGTCCTCCCCCGACCCGGACCGGCCCGGTGTGGTCCGCGAGCCCGCCTCCATGGCGGCGGCGCCGGCGGCTCCGGCCGCCCCGGCCGACACCTGCCCGGACCCCGAGGCGAGCCTGCGCCCCTCCGACCTGGACGGGCCGACGATCCAGCGCATCCGCAGCGCCGGCAAACTCGTCGCGGGCGTCGACCAGAACAGCTTCAAGTGGGGCTACCGCAAGGCGGACGGCTCCCTCGCCGGTTTCGACATCGACCTCGTCAAGGCCATCGCCAAGGACATCCTCGGCAGTGAGGACAAGGTCATCTACCGGGCGATCCCCACCAACCAGCGGATCCCGGCCCTCCAGGAGGGCCGCGTCGACATCGTCGTGCGGACGATGACCATCAACTGCAAGCGCCTGGAGGACGTGGCCTTCTCCACCGCCTACTTCGAGGCCGGGCAGCAGGTCCTCGCCCCCTCCGGTTCGGCGATCACCGGGTACGACGCGTCGCTGAACGGCCGGCGCGTGTGCACGGCCACCGGTTCCACGGCCGAGGCGGCCCTGAAGACGCGTTCGTACGGCGCCGTGCCGGTCTCCGTCCCGAACCAGCTGGACTGCCTGGTGCGGCTCCAGCTCGGCCAGGTCGACGGGATCATCACGGACAACGCCCTCGCCGCCGGCCAGGCGGCGCAGGACCCTTCGCTGAAGCTCGTCGGCGCCCCCTTCACCCGCGAGTTCTACGGCGTGGCGATGAACAAGGAGGCCGGTGACCTGGTCCGCCGGGTCAACAAGGTGCTGGAGAACTACCGCGCGGGCGGTGAGAACGGCCCGTGGGAGAAGGCCTACAAGGACCACTTCGAGAACGTGCTGCCCAAGGGCGCCAAGCCGCCGGCGCCCAAGTACCGGGACGGGTGAGGCCGGTGACGGATGTGGAACCCCACGTGGATCGTCCCCCGACGGGAGCGGCCCTGATGGACCGGGACGACGTCGACCGCGCCCTCGCGCGTCTCGGCGCGGAGCACGAGGCCGTCGAGACCTCCCTGCTCGCGCTCCAGGACCACGCGGGACGGCGGCTGCTGGAGGGCGCCGCGCTGAGCGGGGTCACCAAGGAGCGGTGGACCTCCACCGACGCGGCGATCACCCGGCTGTGGACCTACTTCGACGCCTACAGCGGGGCCTTGGCCGCCGCCCGCGAGATCCGCGAGCGCAGCCGCTGGCCCGGGGTCAAGGACCTGTCCGAACTGACCGAGCGGCTGCGCGGCCCCGGAGTGGTGATCGCGGGCGCCGGATCGGAGGGCGCCGCGCTGGTCGAGCGGTTCTCCCTGGCCGAGCTGGTGGCCCGGATGAACGAGCTGTACGCGGCCTCCCTGGACGTGGTCGTCGCGGCCGACTCCGTCTGGTCGGCGCTGCCCGCGCGCATCGACCTGCTCGCCGCCGAACTGCACCGGACGCGTTCGCTCGCGCACTCGGTGGGCGTGCGGCCCGGCGAGCACCCCTCGGGGGACGACCTGGAGGCGATCACCGCCGAGCTGGCCCTGCTGCGGCAGGAGGTCATCGCCGACCCGCTGGCCTTCTGGGTCTCCCCGAACGGCAGTTCCGCCCCCGGCGGGGGCCGGCCCGACACCGGCCGCTACGACCGGGCGGCCCTCGCGCTGGAGGACGTACGCCGCGAGGTCGAGGCGGTGCTGACCGTGCGGCAGGACGCCGAGCAGCGGCTGATCGCCCTGCGGGACGTGCTCTCGCGGGCCGATCGGACCCTGGCGGAGGCGCGCACGGCGCGCGGTGAGGTCCTCTCGAAGATCGCGGCCTCCGAGGTGCCGGCGGTCAGCGGCCCGCCGACGGCGCTCCAGGAACAGCTCGCGGCGGCGGCCGAGTACCGGCGGCGTTCGCAGTGGCACCGGCTGTCGCCGTTGCTGGACGCCCTGGAGGACCGGGCCGCCGAGGAACTGGAGCGGGCCCGCGCCTCGTTGACCGCGGTGACGGCGCCGCTCGCGGTCCGCGCGGAGCTGCGCGGCCGGCTGGACGCGTACCGGGCGAAGGTGGCCCGGCTGGGTCTGGCCGAGGATCCGCTGCTGATCGAGCGGTACGACGCGGCCCGGCGGATGCTGTGGAGCGCGCCCTGCGACCTGCGGGTCGCCGAGGAGGCGGTGCTGCGCTACCAGCGGGCGACGGCCGAGGCCCTGGCCCCGGCTCCCGCACCGGCACCGGCACCGGCACCGGCACCGGACCCGTACGGGGGGCCGGAGCAGCCGTCGGACGAGGAACCACGAGGGCCCCACGGGCCGGGAGAGGAGGACGCATGAGCCTGATCGGAACGGCGTGTCTTCGCCCCGGCTGCCCCGGGGCGTACGAGGACATGGGCGGCGGCGAGGTGTACTGCGACACCTGCGGCCTCGCCCCGATCGGCGCGGTCGCGGCGGGCGCCGGGGAACTGGTGTCCCCGCCCACCGGCATGACCAGCGCCGCCCGGCACGGTGACTCGCGGGGCTCCGCGGGCTCGCACGGCTCCGGCCGCTCCTCGGCCTCGGCCCGCTCCTCGCGCTCCTCCCGCTCCTCGTCCTCCCGCCGCTCGGTGTCGGGCCGGCTGTCGCGCTCGCTGCCGGGCAGCACGTCGACCCGCTCGGTGTCGGTGCGCAGCTCGGGTTCGGCCGCCGGCGCCTCGGGGCGCAGCAGGCTGGGCGCCGGACTGGTCAACGTGCCCGAGGTGCCGCGTCCGGATCCCTCGGCGGCGGTGCTGGAGAACCCGGAGGTGCCGGAGCGCAAGCGGTTCTGCTCGCGCTCGGACTGCGGGTCCCCGGTGGGGCGCGCGCGGGGCGAGCGGCCGGGCCGTACGGAGGGCTTCTGCACCAAGTGCGGGCACCCGTACTCCTTCGTGCCGAAGCTGCGCGCCGGCGACGTGGTGCACGGCCAGTACGAGGTGGCGGGCTGCCTCGCGCACGGGGGGCTCGGCTGGGTCTACCTGGCGGTGGACCGGGCCGTCTCGAACCGGTGGGTGGTGCTCAAGGGCCTGCTCGACACCGGGGACCAGGACGCGATGGAGGCGGCGATCTCCGAGCGGCGCTTCCTCGCGGAGATCGAGCACTCCAACATCGTGCGCATCTACAACTTCGTGGAGCACCTGGACCAGCGGACGGGTTCGCTCGACGGCTACATCGTCATGGAGTACGTCGGCGGCAAGTCCCTCAAGGAGATCGCGAACGAGCGGCGCCGGCCCGACGGGCGCCGCGACCCGCTGCCCGTGGAACAGGCCTGCGCGTACGGCATCGAGGCCCTGGAGGCGCTCGGACACCTGCACAGCCGCAACCTCCTGTACTGCGACTTCAAGGTCGACAACGCGATCCAGCAGCAGGACCAGCTCAAGCTGATCGACATGGGCGCGGTGCGGCGGATGGACGACGAGGAGTCGGCCATCTACGGGACGGTGGGCTACCAGGCGCCCGAGGTCGCCGAGCTCGGGCCGTCGGTGGCCTCCGACCTGTACACGGTGGCGCGCACCCTCGCGGTGCTGACCTTCGACTTCCAGGGCTACACGAACGTGTTCGTGGACTCGCTGCCCGACCCGGAGCACATCGAGGTCTTCCAGCGCTACGAGTCCTTCTACCGGCTGCTCGTACGGGCCACGGACCCGGATCCGGGGCGGCGGTTCGCCTCGGCGCAGGAGATGGCCGACCAGCTCACGGGGGTGCTGCGGGAGGTCGTCGCCCTCCAGACGGGCCGGCCGCGACCGCAGCTGTCGACGCTGTTCGGACCTGAGGTGCGCGTTCCGGACACCCGGCTGTACGCCGACGCGGCGGGGGCGGAGGTGTCCCGGTTGGGTGCTCGGACCGTCCCCGAACGGGGAGGGCCGCTCGGAGCCCTGCGCCGGGGCCGGGGCCGGGGTCGGACGCGTCCGGCGCCGGCGGTGTCCGGGGTCTCGGGGATCTCCGGGGTGTCCGCCGTCTCGGAGGTCGGCGTGACGGGCGGGGCCGGCGGAACTGGTGGGACCGGTGGGACCGGTGCGGCGGGCCACGCGGGCCCGCCGGGGGCCGCCGGGGCACCGGTCGGCGGGGTCGCCGCGCTCGGCACCACCGCCACGCACGTGGCCGCGGTCCCGGGCCAGCGACCGGCCCCGTCGACCCCCGCCGCGTCGTCCGGGCGGTCCGCGTACGCCGGGGCCTCGTCCCCGTTCACGGGGGCCGCGGCCGGGATCGCCTCCGGGAGCCCGGCGGCGGGCCTCGCCCGACTCGACGCGCGGGACACCGCGCTCGCGCTGCCGGTCCCGCTCGTGGACGCGACCGACCCCAACGCCGGTTTCCTGGCCGGGCTCCTCGCCTCCGCGCCCGCCGACCTGATCGGCGCGCTCGGCTCGGCGCCGGCCGACTCCGCCGAACTGCGGCTGCGCGCGCTGCGCGCCCGGCTCGAACTCGACGAGAGGGCCGTCGCCGCCCAGGCCCTGGGCGAGTTGGAGTCCCTGTACCCGGACGACTGGCGCGTGGTGTGGGCCCGCGGCATCGCCTCGCTGGCCACCGGGGACGACGGGACGGCGGCCCTGTCCTTCGACGCCATCTACGACGCCTTCCCCGGCGAGCCCGCGCCCAAGCTGGCCCTCGGCCTGTGCGCGGAGATCCTGGGCCAGTTGGACAACGCCGCCGAGTACTACCGCCTGGTGTGGATCACCGACCCGAATTTCGTCAGCGCGGCCTTCGGGCTCGCCCGGGTCCAGCTCGCCGCGGGCGACCGGGCCGGGGCGGTGCGGACCCTGGAGTCCGTACCGGAGGCCTCGATCCACTACACCGCCGCACGGGTGGCGGCGGTACGGGCACGCCTGCGCGACCGGTCCCCGCAGGAGGAGCTCCTGGCCGATCTCGTGGCGGCGTCCGACCAGGTGGAGGCACTGCGGCGGTTCGGACTCGATCCGGAACGCCAGGAGCGACTGGCCACGGAGGTTCTGGGCTCGGCCCTGGACTGGGTACTGTCGGGTAGCCGGGGTGCCGACCCCGGCCGGACCTCGCTGCTCGGCTGTCAACTGGACGAGCGTGGGCTGCGCTTCGGCCTGGAGCGCTCCTACCGCGTCCTCGCCCGGCTGGCGCGGCGGGGCGAGGAGCGGATCGAACTGGTGGAGCGGGCAAACCGTTTCCGTCCCCGGACGTGGGTGTGAGTGATGTCGATGCATCGGCCGTCTGGCTGCCCCAGCTGTGCGGAGCCCCTGGAGGAGGGTGACCGTTTCTGCGGGGTGTGCGGGTACGACCTCTCCGCCGCGCACCCGTCCCCGGACGGCACCGCGCCGACCCTGCCGGTGACCCCGCGCCCGGCGGCCCCGGCCCCGCCGCCGCCCGTGCCTCCCGCGCCCCCGACGGCACCCCCGGCCGCCGTACCGCCGCCCGCCGCATCCCCGGTCGCCGCGCCGCCGCCCGCCGCGCCGCCGATCGGGATGCCGCCCGCGCCGCCCGTCGTGCCGCCGATGCCCGCCTCCCCGCCGCCGGTCCCCGTCCCGCCGCCCGGCGCGTACGGGGAGCACCACCCGGGCGCGCCCGGGGAACCGATCCCGGCGGGCGTGCCGGCCCCCGGCTGGGCGGAGGCCGGCGAGGAGGGCGCCGCCGCCCCGGGCGGGTACGCCGCCCCGTACGGCCAGGCCGCCCCCGTACGCCACGACCCGCCCGGCGGCGGCGCGGGCACCCCGCCCGAGGCTCCCCCGACCGGGGGCGCCCCCGAGGGCGGCCCCGAGAGCTTCCCGTGGGGCACCGACGAGCCCGGGGCCCCGTACGGCGAGGCCCCGACGGCGCCCGCGCACGAGGACCCGTACGCCGCCCACCGGGCGGAAGGCGGGCCGACCTGCGTCGCCTGCCGCGCCGGGCACGTGGACCCCGACGGCTACTGCGAGCACTGCGGCCACGCCCAGCCGCGCGAGCGCGACCACCTGGAGGAGGAGCTCGGCAGCGTCGCCGCCGTCAGCGACCGGGGGCTGCGCCACCACCGCAACGAGGACTCGTTCGCCGTCTCCGCGACCGCCCTGCCGGACGGTTCGGCCGCCACCGTCGCGATCGTGTGCGACGGGGTCTCCTCCGCGAGCCGTCCCGACGAGGCCTCGGCCGCGGCGGCCCGCGCCGCCAACGAGGCCCTGCTGGAGGCCCTGCCCCGGGGCGCCCACGCCCAGGAGGCCATGCACGAGGCGATCCTGGCCGCCGCGGCGGCCGTCAACGCCCTGGCCCCGCCGACCCCCGGCGCCCAGAACGCCCCGGCCTGCACGCTCGTCGGAGCGGTCGTCGGCGGTGGCCTGTTGACCATCGGCTGGGTCGGCGACAGCCGCGCCTACTGGGTGCCCGACGACCGCGCCGCCGTGCCCCGCCGGCTCACCGAGGACGACTCCTGGGCCGCGCAGATGGTCGCGGCGGGCCTGATGGGCGAGGCCGAGGCCTACGCCGACGCACGCGCCCACGCCATCACCGGTTGGCTCGGGGCGGACGCCTACGACCTCGAACCGCACACGGCCAGCTTCCGCCCCGACCACCCCGGCGTGGTCGTCGTCTGCACCGACGGGCTGTGGAACTACGCCGAGTCCGCACGGGACATGGCCCGGGTGCTGCCCCCGGACGCCGCCGAACGGCCCCTGCACAGCGCACAGGTGCTGGTGGGTCACGCACTCGACGGCGGCGGCCACGACAACATCACCGTGGCGGTCGTCCCCTTCACCGAACCGGCGGGGGCCGGGACCGAAACGGAACCCGGGGAGCCGGCCCGAGCGGAACCCGAAGCGGAACCGCACCCCGGGGTCTGAGCGGCCCCTCGCCGCGCGCCGACGGCCGGCCCGCCCACCGTCGCGCGCCACCGGCCCACGCCCACCCGCCCCGCCCGTGAACACCGGCCGTACGCCCGGAACCGCACGCCCGGAACCGCACCACCAGAGCCGCACGCGCCGCCGACGCCGCCGACGCCGCCCCCGAGGAGGAGTCCCACCGATGGCGAACTTCGCCAAGCCGAGCGCCCCGAGTTTCAGCGTGGACGTGTACCAGAACGAGTTCCTCCCCGAGGGCGGGCGGGACGTGCACGCCATCGTCACGGTCACCTCCACGGGCGGCGCCACCGCGGGCCGCGCCCTCGGCCAGGACGCGGCCGTCGTGATCATGGTCGACTGTTCGGGGTCCATGGAGTACCCGCCCGCCAAGATGCGCGGGGCCCGCGAGGCCACGGCCGCCGCGATCGACACCCTGCGCGACGGCACCTCGTTCGCGGTGATCGCCGGCACCCACGTGGCCAAGGAGGTCTACCCCGGCCAGGGCCGCCTGGCCGTCGCCGACCCCACCACCCGGGAACGGGCCAAGGAGGCGCTGCGCGGCCTCTCCTCCGGCGGCGGCACCGCCATCGGCACCTGGCTGCGCCTGGCCGACGGCCTGCTGCGCGCCTCCCCCGCCGGCATCCGGCACGGCATCCTGCTCACCGACGGCCGCAACGAGCACGAGGAACCGGCCGTGCTGCGCGCCACCCTCGACGCCTGCGCGGGCCGCTTCACCTGCGACGCCCGCGGGGTGGGCACCGACTGGGAGGTGAAGGAGGTCACCGGGATCGCGGGCGCGCTGCTCGGCTCCGCCGACATCGTCGCCGACCCGGCCCACCTCGCCGAGGACTTCACGCGCATGATGGAGAACGTCATGGGCAAGGAGGTCGCGGACGTGGCGCTGCGCCTGTGGACCCCGGTCGGCGCGGAGGTCCGGTACGTCAAGCAGGTCTCCCCCACCGTGCTCGACCTCACCGGCCGGCGCGTCGGGGCGGGCCCGCGCGCCGGTGACTACCCGACCGGATCGTGGGGCGACGAGTCCCGCGAGTACCACGTGTGCGTGCGGGTGCCGGGCGCGACCGTCGGGCAGGAGATGCTGGCCGCGCGCGCCTCGCTCGTCCTGCCCGGACCGGCCGGCGAGGGCGGCGCGCTCGCCCAGGGGCTCGTCCGGGCGGTGTGGACGAACGATCTGGCCTCGTCCACCGCCATCAACCCGCAGGTGGCCCACTACACGGGGCAGGCGGAGCTCGCGCAGGCCATCCAACAGGGCCTGGAAGCACGCAAAATGGGCGATGTCGACGGTGCCACGGCCAAACTCGGGCGTGCCGTTCAGCTCGCGAGCGTTTCGGGGAACGCCGACACTGCCAGACTTCTGGCGAAGGTGGTGGATGTCGTGGACGCCGTGGCGGGTACTGTGCGGCTCAAAGCGAAGGTCGCCGATGCCGACGAGATGACCCTTGAAACGCGTTCGACGCAGACCGTCCGAGTGAAGAAGACCTGAGAAGACCTGCCGCGATGACGCAGGGAGAAGGGGGAAGCGCCGCGATGCCGACCTGCCCGAACGGGCACCAGTCCGCCTCCGACGACTGGTGCGAGGTCTGCGGTCACCGCATGGCTGCCCCTACGGGCGCCCCCGCGGCGCCCTCCTACGGATACGGCTACCCTCCCACCACCGGTGAGCCGACCGCCCAGGCGGAGCTGTGCCCGCAGTGCCGGACCCCGCGCGAGGCCATGGCGCCCTTCTGCGAGGAGTGCCGGTACAACTTCCTGACCCGTGCGGCGACCACGCCGACGGGCGGGGGCTCCCCCGTGCCGCCGCCACCGCCCGCGCCGCCGGCCCCGCTGCCCGCCCCGCCGGCCCCGCCGCAGCCCGTGTACTCCCAGGACCACTTCGACTACCAGGGCTCCCGTCCGTCGCGGGTCAACCGCCCGGCGGAGCCGTTGCAGGGCGAGGACGACTGGCTGCTGCCGCCCCCGGCCGCGGCCCCGCCGGTCACCGCGCCGCCGGTCGCAGTGCCGCCCGTCGCCGTCCCGCCCGTCGAGCCGCAGGTCCCGCAGGCGGGCCCCGTACGGCAGGAGTACCAGGCGGACCACCAGGCGGAGTACGGGCAGCAGTCCTACGCGCCGCAGCCGCCGGCGCCCCCGGAGTACCGGCAGCCGCAGGCCCCGGCGCAGCCGCAGGGCCTGTCGCACCCGGGCTTCCCCGCCCCGCAGGGCACCGGGTCCTGGTCGGCGACCATCGGGCCGGACCGCTCGTACTTCACGGCGATGATGCGGCGCAGCGGCCCCGAGGCCGCCGGTCTCAACCTGCCCGCGTACTCCCCCGAACTGCACCTGCCGCTCGAAGGCGGCCAGATCACCATCGGCCGCCGCCGCGCCTCCACGGGCGAGTCCCCGGACATCGACCTGTCGGTGCCGCCGGAGGACCCGGGCGTCTCCCACCAGCACGCGGTGCTCGTCCAACAGCCGGACACCAGCTGGGCCGTGGTCGACCAGAACTCCACCAACGGCACCACCATCAACGGTGGTGAGGAACCGATCCAGCCGTACGTCCCCGTCCCGCTGGGCGACGGCGACCGGGTCCACGTGGGCGCCTGGACGACGATCACCATCCGCCGCGGCTAGGTCGTCTCTTTCGGATCTTGCCGGTCAAGCCCGCGTCGTCCGGTGCCGTGCCTCGCAAGGCGGAGAGGCTCCCGATTACTGGACGTACTCGGGTGCCTCGACAACGCGGCGAGGCGCGGTGCCGGGCGGCGCGGGCCAGGCAAGATCCGGAAGAGACGGCCTAGAGGATCCGCGGGGACGGTTCAGAGCAGTTCCTCCCCCAGGGGCCACACGTAGGGCCCCTGGGGATCGTCGAGCCAGGACCACTGGCCGTCGGCCGTGACCGTGACGCCGAACCGCTCCCGCGCCGGCCTGCCCTCGCCCCGCCACAGGTCCAACGCCTCGCGCGGGTGCAGTACGCCCGCGGTGAGGATCAGCAGGAACTGGAAGCGCTCGTTCTCCACGAGCTCGTACGGGACCCCGTGCAGCGGTCCCGTCGTCCCGACGGGGTGCGGGGAGGCCGTGGCCCCGCGCAGGGGGACGAAGTAGGCGGACGTGTGGAGGAAGCGGCCCTCCGCGAAGTCGGGGTCTCGGACGGTGAGCGCGATCAGCCCGGTCGACAGCGGGGCCAGGATCCGGGCCCCCGGCCGGCACTGGCCGAGCCAGGCGTGCGGGATCAGCGGCAGCGTGCAGGTCACCAGGATCCGGTCGAAGGGGGCGCGCGAGGGACAGCCCCGCGCCCCGTCCCCGGTGACCACCGCGGGCCGGTAGCCGAGGAGCGCCAGATGGGCCCGCGCGGACTCGGTGATCTCCTCGTCCAGGTCGACGGTGGTGACGTGCTCCTCGCCGAGCCGGTGGCAGAGCAGGGCCGCGTTGTAGCCGGTCCCGGCGCCGACCTCCAGCACGTCGTCGCCGTCCCGCACCTCCAGCGCCTCCAGCATCCGCGCCATCAGGGACGGCTGACTGCTGGACGAGACCAGCTCGCCGTCGCGCAGTCGCGTCGCGAGGGGCGCGTCCGCGTACACCCCGCGCAGCCAGCGGGCCCGCTGTTCGGGGTCGGGGTCCTCGCCCCAGAGCCGCTCGTGCCCGGCCCCACGACCGGTCCAGAAGTACGGCACGAACAGGTGGCGGGGCACCGCGGTGAACGCCGCCCGCCAGGCCGGGTCCGCCAGCGCCCCGGCGGCGGTCAGTTCCCGCACCTGGGCGGCGTGCGCGGCCCCGCGCAGGTCCCGTCCCGTGCCGCCCGTACCCATGTCTCCACTGTGCTGCGGGCGGCGCGTGCGTGCGACCGCGCGGCGACGGTCCCGGTCCTAGGACCGGGGTCCTCCGTCCGGGCGTCTGAGACGATGGTCGGGTGAATGACGATCCGCAGAGCAGCGTCCAGGAGACGACCTTCTACGAGCAGGTGGGCGGCGAGGAGACGTTCCGCCGTCTGGTCCACCGCTTCTACCAGGGCGTCGCGGGGGACCCGTTGCTGCGTCCGATGTACCCGGAGGAGGACCTCGGGCCCGCCGAGGAACGCTTCGCGCTGTTCCTGATGCAGTACTGGGGCGGCCCGACGACGTACGGCGACCACCGCGGCCACCCGCGCCTGCGCATGCGGCACGCGCCGTTCCGGGTGGACGCCGCCGCGCACGACGCCTGGCTGGCGCACATGCGGGTCGCGGTCGACGAGCTGGGCCTCGCGCCGGAGCACGAGGCGCAGCTGTGGAGGTACCTGACCTACGCCGCCGCCTCGATGATCAACAGCGCCTGACGCGGAGCCGCGCCGGGGGGCTCAGACCGGCCGGACCTGGAGGGCGCCGAGCCCGCCGGTGCGGCCGGGGCTCCGGGTGGCGACCGACCCGTACGGGGTGCTCAGCCGCAGCCAGCCGGCCGAGGCGAACAGGGCCACGGGGGCCGGTGCGGTCGCGGGGACGCCGGCCCCGCCGGAGCCGGTCGAGGCGGCCGGCACGGGGGAGCGTACGGGTCGCAGGAAGCCCAGGGACTGCGCGGCGTGCACCGCGCGCAGCGGCAGCTCCGTGTCGCCCAGGGTCCGCGACCAGATCTCGCGGCCGATGCGGTCCCGCTCCGAACGGGTGCGGTGCTGCGGGGGCAGGGCCTCGTCACGGGCCCGGAACTCGGCGACGGACGCGGCCACGGCCGCCCGTACCGCCTCCGGAGCGGGCAGGCCCGCCACCGGTCGCCAGCCGCCGCGCGGCGGCAGTACCCCGGCCCAGGGCGGGCCGGTGACCGCGGCGGGCACGCGGACGGTGGCGGCGGCCTCGTCGACCGCCTCCAGCAGCTCCCCGGCGGACACCGTCACGTCCAGCGGCGTCGTGAGCGGTGCGGACAGCCGCGCCGTACGGATCGCCAGGACGTCGAAGGACGGCGGCCGGCCGAAGACGGCGAGCGCGCCGCCGCCGGTCCGCGCCTGGAGGCGTACGGCGGCGGCCCGGTCGTAGTGCACCAGCCGGCCCAGGAAGGCGGCGAGGTCCGCCGCCTCCCCGGGATCGGACAGGCACAACGTGTCGTTCATGCCGCGAGGGGCCCTTCCGCGCCCTTGGCCGCGACGCGGTCCTTCACCGGCTCGTCGAGGTACTCCTCCAGGAAGAGCCGCTCCTCGGCCGTGATGCGGCGGGGCCGCCCCTCGGCGAGGTTGTACGGGACGACCACGGTCTCGGCCCGGACGTAGACCGTCTCGGGCGTCTCCTCGGTCGCCTCGTCCTTGACCTCGTAGCGGATCGTCAGCGACGCGGCGCCTATCCGGGTCACCCAGGACTCGATGAGCACCGGCTCGTGCCGGTGCACGAGGGGCAGCTTGTAGTCGATCTCGTGGCGGGCCACGACGGAGCCGCCCGTGAAGGAGTCGCTGCCCTCCCCCGGCGCCAGGCGGAACATGAAGTCGATGCGGGCCTCTTCCAGGTAGCGGAGGAAGACCACGTTGTTGACGTGCCCGAAGGCATCCATGTCCGCCCAGCGCAGCGGGCACCTGTAGTGGTGTCTGGCCATGGTCTTCGACCTAGCCTCGGGTGAGCTTCTTGTAGGTGGCGCGGTGCGGACGGGTCGCGTCCGGGCCGAGCCGCTCGATCTTGTTCTTCTCGTAGGACTCGAAGTTGCCCTCGAACCAGAACCACTTCGAGTCGCCCTCGTAGGCCAGGATGTGCGTGGCCACTCGGTCCAGGAACCAACGGTCGTGGGAGACGACCACGGCCGCGCCGGGGAACTCCAGCAGCGCGTTCTCCAGGGAGCCCAGGGTCTCGACGTCGAGGTCGTTGGTGGGCTCGTCGAGGAGCAGCAGGTTGCCGCCCTGCTTGAGGGTGAGCGCGAGGTTCAGGCGGTTGCGCTCACCGCCGGAGAGCACGCCGGCCGGCTTCTGCTGGTCCGGGCCCTTGAAGCCGAAGGCGCTGACGTACGCGCGGGACGGCATCTCGACGTTGCCGACGTTGATGTAGTCCAGCTCGTCCGACACGACCGCCCAGAGGGACTTCTTGGGGTCGATGTTGGCGCGGCCCTGGTCGACGTAGGAGATCTTGACGGTCTCGCCGACCTTGATCTCGCCGGAGTCCGGCGTCTCCAGGCCCTGGATCATCTTGAAGAGCGTGGTCTTGCCGGCGCCGTTGGGGCCGATGATGCCCACGATGCCGTTGCGCGGCAGCGTGAAGGACAGGTCGTCGATGAGGACCTTGTCACCGAACGCCTTGGAGAGGTTGTTGACCTCGACCACGATCGAACCCAGACGCGGGCCCGGCGGGATCTGGATCTCCTCGAAGTCCAGCTTCCGCATCTTGTCGGCCTCGGCCGCCATCTCCTCGTAGCGGGCGAGGCGGGCCTTGGACTTGGCCTGACGGCCCTTGGCGTTGGAGCGGACCCACTCCAGCTCTTCCTTGAGGCGCTTGGCGCGCTTCTCGTCCTTCTTGCCCTCGACCTTGAGGCGCTCGGCCTTCTTCTCCAGGTAGGTGGAGTAGTTGCCCTCGTAGGGGTGCGCGCGGCCGCGGTCGAGTTCGAGGATCCACTCGGCGACGTTGTCGAGGAAGTAGCGGTCGTGGGTGACCGCCACGACGGCGCCCTTGTACTGGGCCAGGTGCTGCTCCAGCCAGTTCACGGACTCGGCGTCGAGGTGGTTGGTGGGCTCGTCGAGGAGCAGCAGGTCGGGGGCCTCCAGCAGCAGCTTGCAGAGGGCCACGCGACGCTTCTCACCACCGGAGAGGTTGGTGACCGGCCAGTCGCCGGGCGGGCAGCCCAGGGCGTCCATGGCCTGCTCCAGCTGGGCGTCGAGGTCCCACGCGTTGGCGTGGTCCAGGTCGTCCTGGAGCTTGCCCATCTCCTCCATCAGCTCGTCGGTGTAGTTCGTCGCCATTTCCTCGGCGATCGCGTTGAACCGGTTGAGCTTCTGCTTGATCGGGCCGACGCCGTCCTCGACGTTCTCCAGGACCGTCTTGGACTCGTCGAGCTTCGGCTCCTGCATGAGGATGCCGACGGAGTAGCCCGGGGAAAGGAAGGCGTCGCCGTTGGACGGCTGCTCGATGCCCGCCATGATCTTGAGGACGGTGGACTTGCCGGCGCCGTTCGGGCCGACGACGCCGATCTTCGCCCCCGGGAGGAAGTTCAGGAAGACGTCGTCGAGGATCACCTTGTCACCGTGCGCCTTGCGCGTCTTGCGCATGGTGTAGATGTACTCAGCCAAGAGAAACCGTCCGGCAGATCGATGGTGGGCAGATACACCCCATACTGCCGTACGTCCATCCCCCGGGGGAAACGCGCCGGCGCCCGGACCCTGATCCGGGCCCGCGCCCCGGGGCGGTCGGGCCCCGGGCCGGTCAGGCCCCGGGCCGGTCGCGCGGTCAGTGGGGGCGGTAGACGGTGAGGGCGTCCGGGAGGGTGTCGAGGACGAGCGCCGAGGGGGCGTGGGCGTACTCGCCGTCGTAGGCGAGCGGGGTGCCGTCCGGGATGTCCGCGACGCGCAGGCTGCGCAGCCGGGTGGCCACGTGGACCGGGGAGCGGCTGAGCGGGCCGGTGAAGGCGGCGGCCAGCAGGCGCGGGCCGGGGCGGCCTCCGCCGTGGACGACCCGCAGGTCGAGCAGGCCCTCGCCGAGGTTGTCGCGGCGCCTGGGGGTGGGGCCGGAGCCGTGGTAGGTGCCGTTGCCGGCGAAGAGCAGCCACGCGCTGCGGGGCCGGCCCGCCAGGGTCAGGGGGACGGGCCGCTCGGCGCGCAGCACCCGCCAGGCCGCCAGTACCGCGGCCGGCCCGCCCCCGATCCGCGGCGCCCACCGCAGCCGGTGCCGCAGCAGTTCGGGGTAGGCCCCGATGCTGAAGTTGTTCAGGAAGTAGCCCCCGCCGGCCGCGGGCGCCGGGGTGGAGGCGGGGTCGGAGGGGTGGGCGCGGGGCGGGGTCGGGGTGAAGCGGCCCACCGAGACGCGGACCGCCTGGCCGGCGGCGACGGCGCGGCAGGTGTCCTCCACTCCCGCGAGGCCGAGGTCGAGCGCGAAGTGGTTCAGCGTGCCCCCGGGGAACACGGCCAACGGCACCCCGGCCCGCAGGGCGGCCGTCGCCGCGGCGTTGATCGTGCCGTCGCCGCCGCACACCCCGAGCACCGCGGCCCGGTCGGCGGCGGAGGAGAGCGCCTCCTCCAGGTCCTGGCCCGCGCACTCGACGAGCTCGGCCTTCGGCAGCCGCCGCCGTACGAGGTCGAGGCCCGCCTCGGCGGCCGTCCCCGACCCGGTGTTCACCACCACCGTCAGCCCGTCGCCGTCCGGCAGGGCGGGCGCCCCGGCGTCCTTGCGCTCGTCGCCCGGCACGACCCGCGCCTCCTGCGCGTCGCGCGCGAGGCGGCGCACGACGAAGCCCGCCGCGACCCCGAGCGCCGCGCCCGCCACCACGTCGGAGGGGTAGTGCACCCCGGTGTAGACGCGGGAGAACGCCACCGACGCGGCCACCGGCGCCACCACGGCCCCCCACCCCGGGGACTCCAGCGCGAGCCCGGCGGTGAAGGCGAAGGCCGAGGCGGAGTGTCCGGAGGGGAAGGAGGTGGTGCGGGGCGGCACGACCGGCTGCCGCACCACCGGCACCCCGTCCAGGACTGGCCGGGGCCGGCGCACGGACCACTTCCCGACGGTGTTGATCGTCGCGGAGGCCAGGGCCAGCGAGGCCGCCCCGCGCAGGGCGGCCTTGCGGGCGCGGGCCGTGCCGAGCACCGCGATCCCGGCCCCGATCCCGCCCCACAGCACCCCGTGGTTCGCGGCGCGCCCCAGCCGGGGAAGCACCCGGTCGGCCCCCGGCCAGTGCCTGCGGGCCACCGCGTCGAACAGCGCGCGGTCCCATCCCGCGACCACGCCTCGCCAGGTCAACTCCTGATCAGCCATTCTGTGCCCCTACCCGGGGGTGGGGACCCGGAATCAGGCAAGATCCGAACGGGCCGGCCCGGCCCCGGGCCGGGGCCGGGGGGCCGCGCCGGAGGGTCCGGCCTACGCCTCCCTGGCCCTGCCCTCCCCGCCCTCCCCGAACTCCTCGCCTTCCTCCCCCTCCAGGGGGCGCTTGCGCAGCAGCAGGACCACCATGCCTCCGAGCACCACCAGCCCCACGGCCAGCGCGGCGATCACGGGGGTGGCGGCCGAGCTGCCGCTCGTGGCGAGCCGCTCGTCGTCCGTGCCCTCCTCCGGCGAGGACACCACGGGATCCACCGCGGCCTCGGCCGCTCCGGCCGGGGTGGCGGCGTTCCCCGCCGTCCCGGCCGTTCCCGCCGTTGCCGCCGTCCCGGTCGTCGCCGTGGTCGCCTCGGTGGGCGGCTGCGGCCAGCGCGCCGTCGCGGTGGCGGTCGACGCGGACTCGCTGGAGCCGGCCACGATCTGCGCCTCGGCCGGGATCCCGCTGGTGAAGACCCGCCCCACCGGCACCTTCGTGGAGCCGTGCACGGTGACCGAGGCCGTCCCGTCCGGGGTGCCCGGCGGCACCTCGAAGTAGAGCCGGGTACCGTTCCCGACGGCCTCCAGCGGACGCCCCTCGGCGTCCACCACGCGCACGCCCATCGCCACGGCCGCCGCGTCCGGGGTGACGCTCACGCTCTGCGCGCCCGTCCGTACCGTGACCGGCCCCAAGCGGGTACCGACCGGCCCCGAGACCGACCCGGACACCCGGCCCGGGTCCAGCCCGAGCGAGGCAGGCGGCTCCGGCAGGCGGCCCGCCGTCCGCTGGAGGTAGTCCGCCAGCAGCTCCGCCGCCGGGTCGGTGGCCTCCACCTGGGCGCCGTCGGCCAGCCTCCAGATCGCCACCTGCGTACCGGCGGCCGCGCTCTCCGCCGTCAGGGAGGCCGCCCCGGCCGCCTTCGCGAGGCCCGCCAGATCGTTGAGCTGCGGGTAGGAGTGCTCCAGGACCCAGCGGATGCGGCCGGCCTCGGCGTTGCCCGCGAGCGGGCTGCCTCCCCAGCCGCTCTCCGTGTACCGGGCCTGGGGCTGCGCGTATCCCGCCACCCCGACCCCGTACGTCTGGAGCATGCCGCCGCCGTCCACCCGCATCTCGTACAGACCGGCCGGGATCTGCCGGACCGATCCGTCCCCCGTCCGCAGGACGGCCTGCCCATACGTCTTCAGGCCGTCGAGCACGGCGCTCGCACCCTCCGCACGACCGGCCGTCGGGCCGGAGTCGGCGAAGGCGCGGGCGCCCGGTGCCGCGGCGAGCGCGGCGGCGAGGAGGGCCACCGCCAGCGGGCGCCGTACGGAAGGCCGCGCGCCGCCGGGCCCCCCGTCCCCGACGGCCGCCGGCGCGGCGGCACCGGGCACGAAGATCCGGTCCGCGGTAGTCGGTCGAACACCGTCCGGAGCGGGAAACGGAACCACCGGGCCGGCCAGGGGCCCGACATCGGGCGCGGAGGCCGATCCGCCCGTGGGCGGCGTGGGAGCGGAGGAGGTAGAGGACGCGGAGGGTGCGGGAACAGCAATCGACACAGTCTTCCCCTTCGGGCCGAAGGCCCAGGTGCCCGTGAGTACCGGGGAATCCTAGCTTCATCGAACACTCAGACCACCGCCGCGTTCTGAGGGCTCATCAGTGAGGTGTCCGCCTTGACCATCCGCCGGAACGCCGCGGTTCCGCGGTTCAGGTCGTGCCCGACGGCGATCGCGTCGATGTCGGCCGAGAACCAGCGCACCCCTTCGCCGTCGGGCGGATCCTCCCGCACCCTCAACCGGCCGTGGACCACGAGGGGTTCGCCGACCGCCACGGAACTGGCCAGGTTGAGCGCCAGCGCACGGCGCGCCCACACGGTGTAGAAGCTGGTGGGGGCGTCCGTCCAGGTGTCCGTCCGCCGGTCGAAGTACCTCGGCGTGACCGCGAAGCGGAATCGCGCCGAGGGGCTGGTGGCGGTGACGCCGGGAGAGGCGTCCTTGAAGTCGATCCGCGTCGCCACGTGCCCCACCAACGTCACCAGGGTGTCGTTCATCCCGGTCGCCCCCTCAAGTCCCTTGCCCCGGCGGACCCTCCGCTCGCGGTGGAACCATGCTGGCCCGGGCGCCGGATCCCCGCTCGGGCCTGTGGACTACTGGCGGGTTGTGGACAACTTCGTCCCCCCTGCGGACACCGCCGCGTACTGCTCGCGCACCTCCCGGTAGCGCAACAGCTCCGCCGCGACCGGCTCCAGCACGCGGGCCCGCCCGCAGCCCGCCGCCGCCTGGCGCAGCCTGCGCTCCGCGTCCTGCCCGTAGCGTCGCGCGGGCCCCCGGGCCGCGAGCGAGCACGCCCACTCCACGAGCGGGCCGCCGATGATCCCGGACACCATGAACAGCACCGGCGGCAACAGCCTCGGCTCCAGGACCCCGACGATCTGGCCGACCAGCCACAGCCCGCCGAAGATCTGCACCAGGGTCATGGCGGCCTGCGCCAGCACCGCCGCCGGCCACCACGTGGGCCGCGGCGGCCGGGCGGTGGGCACGGCGACGGCCGCCCCGAGGGTGACCGCGAGGTCGTCCAGCGCCTCGGGAAGTCGTTCGGCGCCGCGCACCGCGGTCTCCCGTACGGCCTGCGCCCAGGGTTCGGGCAGGCCGACGGCCGCCTCGTCGGCGACGAGGCGGACGGCCTGTTCGACCCGCTGCCGGGCCGTGACCTCCTCCTCCACCGGCGCCTCAGCGGCCACCGGGGCGCGCCCGATCGCCGCGAGGGCGGCCAGGCCCGCCAGGGTGCGCGGGGCGCGCCGGCTCTCGTACCAGCGCCACAGCCGCAGCCAGGGCGTGCCGCACGCCTTGCCGGCGTTGCGCCGCCAGGCGCGCTCGGCGGCGAGTCCGGCCGCGTACGCCCCGACCGCCTCGGCGAGGCGGTCCTCGAACTCGGCGCGCGCGGCCTCGCCGATCTCGGGGCCCGCGTGCCCGTCGGCGACGTAGAGCGGGCGCAGGCGCAGGGCGGCCTTGTCCACGTCCGCGGAGATCCGCCGGGTGGCGGCCCCCTTCTCCTGGGTGAACTGTCCGAGCAGTTCGCGAAGTTCCCCGACGCCCTCGCCGGTGAGGGCGGAGAGGCCGAGGACGGTGGCGCCCGGTTCGCCGTGCTCGCCGAGTGCGATTCCGTCGTCGTCGAGCAGTCGGCGCAGGTCGTCCAGGACCAGGTCGGCCGCTTCGCCGGGGAGCCGGTCCACCTGGTTGAGGACGACGAAGGTCACCTCGGCGTGCCCGGCCAGGGGCCGCAGGTAGCGCTCGTGCAGGACGGCGTCGGCGTACTTCTCCGGGTCGACGACCCACACCACGGCGTCGACGAGGGCCAGGACCCGGTCGACGTGGTCGCGGTGGGTGCCCAGCGCGGAGTCAAGGTCGGGCAGGTCGACGAGGACCATCCCGCGCAGCGCCTCGGCCTCGGAGGTCTCGCGGGGGCGACGGCGCAGCCGGCCGGGGATCTCCAGGCGGTCGAGGAGTCCGGCGGCTCCGTCGGACCAACTGCACGCGATCGGCGCGGCGGTGGTGGGGCGGCGCAGTCCGGTCTCGGAGATCTGCACCCCGGCGAGTGAGTTGAACAGCGTGGACTTGCCGCTTCCGGTGGCTCCGGCGATGGCGACCACCGTGTGCTGCGGGGACAGGCCCCGGCGGGCGGCCGCTTCGTCCAGCACCCGGCCGGCCTCGGCGAGCGTCTTGCCGTCGAGGCGGGTCCGGGAGAGTCCGACGAGCTGGCGCAGGGCGTCGAGGCGGATCCGCAGGGCCTGCGCCTCGGGGCTGAGCGGGGGCGCGACGGCCTTGCCCCCGTCGCTTCCGGCGCCGGAGACCGCCCGGACGAGCGCCTCGTCGCCCGCGCCGAGGTCGTCGTCACGGTCGTCGAGACCGTCGAGGCCGTCGCGGGCACGGCCCTCGCCGTCGTCCCGGCCGTCGGCGCCGTCGGCGTACCCGTCGTCCGAGGCGTCGTCGAGGTCGTCCTCGTGGAGGCCGTCGATCGCGCTCCGGCCGCCGGAGCCGATCCCGGCCGCGGATCCGCGTCGGGCTCCCCTGCGGCCGACGCGGCGGCGTGAGCGTGCGATCAGTCCGTCGTCCCAGCGGTCGTCGGTGCGGTCGCGGTCGGTCAGCGCGGTCACCGCGTCACCTCTCCTTCTGCAGTACGGACAACGCGGCGATCAGTTCGGCCTGTGGTTCCGGTGTCACTTCGAGCGCTTCGAGCGGGGCGAGGCGGCGGTCCCGTTCGGCGCGCAACACCTGGTCGAGGTGTTCGCTGACGAGTTCTCCGCCGCGGTCGCGCAGGCGTACGGCGGCCTGTACGCCGATCCGCTCGGCGAGTTTCTCCCCGGCGGGGCGGGCCCGCTTGCCCCCGAGGAGGGCGGCCACGAGGAGGGCGGCGACCCCGTCGGGGTCGGGCGCGGGCTGCCGGTCGAGCCGGGCGACCTCCTCCTCGGCGAGTTCCTCCAGCACGCGCCGCCAGCGCCGTACGGCCATGCCGATACGTTCCGCCGCCTCCCGGTCGGGGGCGGGCAGGGTCACGGCCGCGGCGGCGGGCTCCCGGCGCCAGGCCGCGGCGATGCGTTCGTCGGCGGCGGCGACGGCGCACTGGAGCAGCGCGGCGAGGGATTCGGCCAGGGAGTCGAGGAGTTCGTCGGCGCTGGTGTCGAGGGGGTAGCCGCGCCAGCGGGTCAGGGCGTCGCCGGCGAGGACGGCGCCCCGGTCGAGGCGGTTGCGGACCCGCTTGCCCTCCGTGCGGTACGCGTCCTCGACGGCGGAGGTCAGCCGTACGGAGGCGGCGTACTGGGCGGCGACGGCGGAGGCGAGTTCGGGCATCCGGCGGCGCAGGGAGTCCAGCGCGCCGAGGGCGGTACGGCCGACGGCGTACTGGCGGGCGGCGGGGTCCTGGACGTGGTGGCCGAGCCAGGCCAGGAGCGGGGCGACGGCGCTGGCGGGCAGCAGCCCGCCGCCGCCCGCCGATTCGGGCAGTTCCGGCACGGTGAAGCGGGGGACGTCGCCCAGCCCGGCCCGGGTGAGCAAGGCCCCGTACTGCCGCGAGACCTCGGCGAGGACCTGGTGCGGGACGCGGTCGAGGACGGTGACCAGGGTGGCCCGGTACTGCTTCGCGGTGCGCAGGAGGTGCCAGGGGACGGCATCGGCGTAGCGCGAGGCGGTGGTGACCATGACCCAGACGTCGGCGGCGCAGATGAGTTCGGCGGCGAGTGTCCGGTTCTCGACCACGAGGGAGTCGATGTCGGGGGCGTCGAGGATGGCCAGACCGCGCGGGAGGGTCGAGACGGTCTCGATCCTCAGTTCACGGGTGGCGGCGTGGCGCTCGGGTCCACGCGGGGCGTTCCTCTTGGGCGGGGGGAGCAGTTCGTCGTCGCCGTGGGGTGCCCATACGCGCATCAGGTCGGGCAGGATGCGCATCCCGGCGAACCAGTGATGATCATCCGGATGGCAGACGAGCACGGGCGTGCGCGTCGTGGGGCGCAGCACTCCGGCCTCGCTGACCTGTCGACCCACCAGGGAGTTGACCAGGGTGGACTTGCCGGCTCCGGTGGAGCCGCCGACCACGGCGAGCATCGGCGCCTCGGGCGCCTTGAGCCGGGGGACCAGGTAGTCGTCGAGCTGCGCGAGCAGCTCGGCTCTGGTCTGACGGGCGCGCGGGGCGCCGGGCAGGGGCAGCGGCAGACGCACGGACGCGACCCGGTCGCGCAGGGCGGACAGGGCATCGAGCAGCTGAGGCCGAACATCCAAGGTCACCACATGCGAAGAATGCCCAATTTGGGACCATTTTTGAAGCTTATACGCCCTCTGCGCGCCGACCGCGACTCCGTCAGGACATCCTGGACACGGCGGACGAGTGGGGCGCAGGCATAACGAGTGCACAACACCCAGGGCCGCGCGGCGCAAAAGCGGTGCGAGAATCGCACCTGCCTGCGATTATCGGGACCGCTTCACCGAACCTCCACATCGTGGCACGCGAGTGAAGCAACCGGGACAAGGCAACCGGAGCCCTATCCTTGACCCGGCACGGACCGCAGTCCCACCCCCACCAAGGGGCTCCAGGCCACCACGGTCACCTTCCGGCCCCCGTAGCTCAGTGGATAGAGCAGGCGCCTTCTAAGCGCTTGGCCGCAGGTTCGAGTCCTGCCGGGGGCACTCTCTCTCCTTCACCTCCCGTCCGCGGAGGCCTCCCACGGGGATCCCTCCGGGACGTTCCGGGGCCCTTCCCGGGACGCTCCGGGCATGCTCCGGGGCACTGCGTCCGTTCGGCCGACCCGCCCGTCCCTCCTGGCGCACCACGGCGTGTCGTGTCGTGTCGTGTCGCCGGGGCCGTCCCGCCCGACGGGGGTGCGGGCGGGACGGCGGTCGGTGGCGATCGGAAACGGTCGGGGTCACCGGGACGATCGGGGTGGTTCGGGCGGTTCGGGGGGGTCGGGCGGTGGGGACGCCTGGAACGGTGCGGGCGATCAGGCGGTGCGGGTGTCCTGCGGGGAGAGGCCGAAGGCCTTGACCGCCTGGTAGTACGTCCACGCGGTGCTGTCGCAGGAGGTCTTCTTGACGCCCGAGTACTGCGAGCAGACCCGCTTCAGGTCCGAGTAGAACGAATCGTCCAGGCGGGACTTGTTGGCCGGGAAGGTGCCTGCCTGCTTGTAGTTGCGGTAGCCGAAGTCGTGGCGGGCACAGGCCGTCTGGAAGGGGAACCCGAAGGGGTTGTCCGGGGACGAGCTGCAGTAGTCCGTCGACCAGTCGAAGCCGTACGCGGACCAGGCTCCCTGGTTGCCGCGCGCCGCGACCCAGGCGTTGTAGCTGGACGCGCTGGTCTGCGTCCAGCCGCTCAGGACCTGCGGCTTGTCGGCCGGGGCCGCCGACGCGGGGGTGGCGAGGGCCAGCAGGCCGGCGGCGGCCGCAGAGGCGAGCAGGGGTGCGAGACGGCGACGCATGGCATTTCCTCCGGGACGGTACGGCGGGCGGGTGGGCCGCCCGGCCAACTCCCGGTGCGGCGTCGGGTCTCACCCTCGGAGCACGCCATATCCCCGGGCGGTACCGCGCCTATAACGGCGCCGCCGCCGTGCGCGTCGCGGGTCGGAGCACGGGTTCCGGCGCGGGGCGCCGACCCCGCCTCGGCGCGGGACACGCGAACGGATCCGGTCCGGGACCGGGGCGGGGTGCTCCCGGCCCGGTCCCCCCTTCCGGAGGGGGCGCGGAGGTCGGCACCCCTCTCAGGTATGACTCCGTGTGCGACTTCCGGTAGAGCCGAGCTCGATACCCGGGAGGGACGCGCGCGAAGCCCCGGAGGCGAAGACTTGGAGCCATGAACCGCCGTCCGCTCGTCATCGCCGCAGCCGCCCTCGGAGCCCTGATCACCGCCGCCTTCGCCCTGCCCAACCTGCCGCCGAACCCGGTCACCGACCTGCTCACCGACCGGGTCCTGAAGGAGAAGGGCACCCGCTTCGCCTCCGCCGCCGACGCCTCCGCGCGCGGCGACCGGACGTTCTCGCTGCCCCGTTGGATACCGAGGGACGCCACCGACGTCCGCATACGGGTCCGCACCCATGACGGCGCCCGGCTGATCCGGTTCACCCTCGGCAAGACCCCGCTCGACGGCCCGCAGTGCGCGGCCGGCACGCCGCGCAAGACCGGCGGCCGACACCTGGCCGCGCGTTGGTGGCCGGGCGACACCCGGTCCGAGGAGCGGCCCGAGTGCCGGGACGTCTACCAGTACCAGGTCGCCGTGCGCGGCAGGAAGGTCTACGCCTGGACCGACGGCACCCCGTCCCCGGGAGCCCGAATACCTGCCGTCGCCGGGGCGTCGACACGCTGAGCGGGGAAGAGGACGTCCGCCGCGGCGCGGGCGAAGCCCTCCGGGTTGTCGAGCATGACGTTGTGCCCGCAGTCCGGGACGGCGACGACCACGACGCCGGCCGCCTCCAGCGCCTCGGCCCCTTCGAGCGGCCCGTCGGCCCGCGGGTACAGGTAGCCGCGCGGGACCTGCAGCTCCAGCAGCATCTCCCGCAGGGTGGGCTTCGTCCCCGCGGCGAGGTGCACGGCGCTGCGGTACAGCGCGGTGCGGCCGGCCAACCGCATCGTCGACCACCAGTGGTCGCCGACCCGGTCGCGCACCTCGGCCCAGCCCCCGGCCAGGAACTCCTCCTCGGTGTAGGCGGCGAGACCGCTGCTGCCGACGGCACCGGGGGTCGGCGGGATCGGGTCCAGGTTGGCGTCGACGAGCACCAGGCGCGACACCAGGCGGGGGTGGCGGGCGGCCAGCACGATGGCCACCGATCCGCCCATGCTGTGCGCGATCACCTCCGCCCCCTCGACGCGGGCGGTGGTCAACGCCCGCGCCACGGCGTCGGCGTGGGCCTCCAGGGTGTAGGTGAAGTCCTCGGGGCGGTCGCTGTGTCCGTGGCCGAGCAGGTCGACGAGGAGGGAGCGGCGGCCGGCGAGCAGCGGGTGGACGGCGCAGGCGGCGAAGTAGGCGGGCGCGGTGGCGCCGAGCCCGTGGAGGTAGACGCGGGTCGGTTCCGACCCGGGTAGTTCGACCCAGCGGATCCGGTCGCCTGTCGGTGTCACGACGGCACTGTGCACGGTTGATGGTCCCCCTCGGTGCGGTGTGGTCGAGGCGGTGTGGAGCGCCTCCGATGGGAGGGTATGCGGGGTGCGGCCGGCCTCGTCTACCCTCATCGGATGATCGCTGACATGCGCGAACTCGACGCCGACGCACCGCGGGTCGGCCCCCGCCCGACGGGTGGCGCCGTGACCGTGTGGACGCTGGACACCACCCTGCGCAGGGTCGGCGGTCATCGGGTGGACGAGGCCGAGGCGTTGCTGGACCCGTCGGAGCGGGAGCGGGCCGGAAGGCTCGTCCGGGCGGGCGACCGGCGTACGTACCTCGCCTCCCACCTGGCGCTGCGCGTACTGCTGGGCGGCTACCTGGGGCGGGCGCCCCGTGAGGTGGAGCTGGTCCGGGAGGACTGCCCGTGCTGCGGCGCTCCGCACGGGCGGCCCGCTGTGGCCGACGGTGCGCCGCACTTCTCGCTCTCGCACAGCGAGGACGTGGCGTACCTGGCGTTCGCCGGGGTTCCGGTGGGGGTCGACGTGGAGGGGCTGCCGAGCGCGGAGGCGGTGGTCGACGTCCTGCCCACCCTGCATCCGGCGGAGACGGCCGAGCTGACCGCGCTCGCGCCGGCGGACCGGCCCGCGGCACTGGCGCGGGTGTGGGCCCGTAAGGAGGCCTGCCTCAAGGCCACGGGCACGGGGCTGGCCCGCGGAGTGGTCGAGCCGTACGTCGGCTCGGCCGCCGAACCGGCCTCCGCACCGGGCCGGCTCCTGCACGACCTCCCCGCCCCCCGGGGCTACGCCGCCGCCCTCGCCCTCCTGACCGGCTGAACGAAGGGCCTCGCACCGGCGGCGGCATGGGCCAAGGGCCTGTCGTCGAACTCCCGTCGTCGCCCGGAGGGCGGCCCCGCGGCGTCTGGTGCGTGCTCGCGGCGTGCCGGGCGCTGAAGCCCGTGTACTGGACGTACTCGGTCTTTCGCCCGGTGCGGCGAGAGCGCGTGCCAGACGCCGCGGGGCAGGCGGGAGTTCGACGACAGGCCCTACGCTCGCCGTCATGGACATCCGCCCCGCCCGCACCCCCGCCGAACTCCAGGCCGCGGAAGCACTGTTCGACGGGCCCGCGCGACCGGAGTGGTCCGCGCGCTTCCTCGACTCCCCCGGCCATCTGATGCTCATCGCCTACGTGGACGGCGAGCCCGCCGGCATGGTCTCCGGCGTCGAGATGACCCACCCCGACAAGGGCACCGAGATGTGCCTCTACGAGCTGTCCGTCGACGAGGCGTACCGGCGGCGCGGCATCGGGCGCGCGCTGACCCTCGCCCTGGCCGACGAGGCCCGGGCGCGCGGCTGTTACGGCATGTGGGTCGGCGTCGACACCGACAACGAAGCCGCTCTGGCCACCTACGGGGCGGCGGGCGCGCACGACGAGGGCGTCTTCACGATGCGGGGCTGGAGCCTCGCGCCGTAACCGGGCCGGGCCCCGGCGCGCCCCCTTCGGCGGCGTGTCGTGGGGCCACTCGGCGCACCCTCCGCGCGCCCCCGTACGGCCTGACCCAGCATCGGCCGCATGACCGCACTGACCGCGCTGCTCCCGGCCGCCGCCCTCCTCGCGGCGACCGCCGTCGCGCCCCCGCACACCGGCCGGGCCGAGACCGCCGCCGACACCGACACCGACACCGCCTCCTACGTCGTCGTCCTGAAGGACACCACCCCGCGCGCCCCGACCCGCGCCCTCGCCGCCGAGGCGGCGGAGGCCGGTGACCGGGTCGGTCCGGTCTACGACACCGCCCTCCAGGGCTTCGCCGTACGCACCACCGCGGACCGGGCCGCAGCCCTCGCCGCCGACCCCCGGGTGGCCTCGGTGGAACCGGACGGGCGCTACCGGATCTCCGACGGCGACGTCGACGCCCCGGGCGGGCCGGTGGCCGGCACGACGACGGACCAGCGGCCCGCGCCCTGGGCCCTCGACCGGCTCGACCAGCGCGAGCTGCCGCTCGACGGCTCGTACGCGTACGCCTCGAAGGGCGAGGGCGTCACCGTCTACGTCATCGACACCGGGATCAACGCCGCCCACCGGGAGTTCGGCGGTCGTGCCCGCGCCGGCCACAACGCGGTGTTCATGGAGGGGTCGGCGGACTGCAACGGTCACGGGACGCACGTCGCGGCGACAGCGGGCGGGGCGACGTACGGGGTCGCGAAGGGCGTGTCCCTCGTCGGGGTGAAGGTCGCGGACTGTCGGGGCGACGGGAGCCTTTCGGCCATCCTGAAGGGCATCGACTGGATGGTGAAGGACGTGGCCCGCAACGCCCGCCGGCCCGGCGGCGGCGGTCCCGTCGTCGCGAACATGAGCATGGGCGGCAGCCGCAGCCGGTCGATGGACGCGGCGGTCGTGCGCGCCGTCGCCTCGGGGATCACCTTCACCGTGGCCGCGGGGAACGAGGGCAGGGACGCCTGCGTCGGCTCCCCGTCGAACGTGCCGCAGGCCCTGACGGTGGGCGCGACCGACGCCGCCGACCACAGTCCGGCGTTCTCCAACCACGGCCGCTGCGTGGACCTTTCGGCTCCGGGCGTGTCGGTCACCTCGGCGTGGAAGGGTTCCGCCACCGCCCTGGCACGGGCCAGCGGGACCTCGATGGCCGCGCCGCACGTGGCGGGGGCCGCCGCGCTCCTGCTGGCCGGCGGTGCGGCCCGTACGCCGGACCAGGTGGCCCGGGTGCTGCTCGACTCCGCCGTCGCGGACCGGATCACCGGCCTCCCGGCGGGCACGGCGAACCGGCTCCTGCACCTCCCGAAGGCAACCCCGGCACCGCAACCGGTACCGGCGCCGGAACCGGTGACGGAACCCGCGCCACAACCGGCGACAACCCCGGCGCCGACCCCGACGCCGGCGGCCGCGACCCCCGCCCCGGCGCCCGCGCCCGCGTCCACGCCCTGATCAGCACCCCCACCCCCACCGACCAGTCGGTATCCGATGTCCCATCAGACCGGTTCTGATGGGACATCAATGTGTGTGCGCTTCCGACGAAAGCAAGCCATTGACTTCTCATCACGGCGACGCGTCAATGACGGCCATCCGCACCGGCTCGGCCTCCCCGCACAGCGGGTGGGGGGAGGGGTTCGTCTGACGAAGGAGTCGCGACCCAGTGAGTACTACGTTCCGACGAAGAGTTCTGGCCGGGGCGGGCGCCCTCTCCCTGGCGTTGACGGGCGGCGTCGTGGCCCTGACGGGGACGGCGCAGGCCGCGACCAAGACCACTCCCGTCCCCGTGAAGTGCGTGGCCCCCGCGCCCCAGCCGGGCGCCAACGGCACCCAGAACTTCACGGTCACGGTGCCGGACACCGCCAAGGCCGGGCAGACCGTGCCGATCACCATCGACCCGGGCGAGACCCCCGTCGTCCCGATGTTCACCATCGACACGGTCAACACCATCAAGGCGAAGCTGCTGGTCGGCGGCGCCGCCCAGACGGTCACCAGTCCTCCCGTGGAGAGCCATCAGGAGGCGGGCAAGAAGGCCGACCCGCCCCCGTTCAGCGGCACGATCACGATCCCCGACGGCACCGAGGGCACCACCGTCCAGATCACCATCGATCAGGTGATCACGGACGCCGACCTCGGCGGGACGATCTACACGACCACCTGCACGCCGGACCCGCGGCCCAGCGCCTCCATCGGCTCCGTCGCCGTCGAGGCCCTCCCGAAGGACCCGATCACCACCCGGCTCACGCCCAACAGCGGCAAGGCGGGCACCGCCGTCGCCGTCACCGGAGCCAACTTCCCGGCCGGACCCGTCACCTGCTCCGCCGCCCTCGCGGGCACCGCGACCGGTGACGTCGGCACCGGCACGGCGGACGCCTCCGGGGCCGCCACCTGCAACCTCACCATCACCAAGAAGGCCGACTCGATCAAGATCGACGGCTCGGTGCCGCCGGCCAAGCCCTTCGTGTTCGTCGAGGAACAGGCGGGCGTGAAGAACCCGGTGGACATCGAGGTGCTGCCCGGCCCGCTGGCCCTCGGCCCGAAGGACGGTCAGCCGGCCGTCAGCTTCGGCTCGGTGACCATCAACGGCAAGGCCCAGTCGGTGTTCGGCGCGTTCAACGCCGCCACCGTCCAGGACTTCCGCGGCGGCAGCCTCGGCTGGGACGTGACGGCGACCCGTACGCCGTTCCTGAACGCCGCCACCGGTCACTCGATGGCCAAGGCGCAGCTCGGCATCCAGCCGACCTGCACCGTCACCAACCCCGACAGCCCGAGCACCTGCTCCGCGGGCACCCCGGGCGCGATCACGGACACCCCGATGAAGGTCGCCTCCCAGGCGGCCGGGGGTGAGGAGCTGACCGGCGGCGAGTTCGCCGTGGGCGGCGCGGCGATGATCCAGCTGCCCCCGTTCATGTTCGCCGACACCTACCAGTCGGTGGTGACCTTCTCGATCGCCTGACCGGATCGCACCGGATCGCACCGGATCGCACCGGATCGAGATTCCCGGTCCCGGTCCAGGTCCCGGTCCCGGTCCCGGGTGGCGCGGCGCCCCGGCGTCGCGCCACCTTCCCGCTCCCGTCCGCCGCACCGCCCCGGAGAGTCCCGGAGAACGCCGGAGAACCCCGCCCATGCGCTTCCGCACCCCGCTCCGCGCCCTGCCGACCGCCGTCCGCGCTCCCCTGCTCGCGCTCGCCGCCCTGCTCGCGCTCGTGTTCCCGCCGCTCCTCACCGGCGGCCCCGCCGCGGCCGCCGACAACGGCACCTGGGGGGTCTTCCCCACTCCCCCGGCCGGCGCGGCGATGACCGACCGCGCCTACTTCTTCCACCAGGGGGCCGCCGGGACGACCGTCGACGACAGCGTGACGATCCTGAACTCCTCCGACCGGGAACTGGCGTTCCAGGTGTTCGCCACCGACGCGACGAACACGCCCTCGGGCGGCGCCTTCGCGCTGCGGCCGGTCGAGACGAAGCCCAAGGACCTCGGCGCCTGGGTCACCCTGGCGCCCGAGACCGCGACGACGGTGACCGTCCCGCCCAAGGGCCGCAAGGACATCCCCTTCACCGTGCGGGTGCCGGCGGACGCGACCCCGGGCGACCACGTCGGCGGGATCGTCGCGCTGAACACGGCCGTCGAGGGCATCCGGCAGGACGGCAAGGTCCAGGTCGGGGTGAAGCGCTCGGTGGGCGCCCGCCTCTACTTCCGGGTGCCGGGTCCGCTCACCCCGGGGCTGAGCGTGGAGGACGTACGCGTCACCCGGGGCGCTCCGCTGGTGCCGTGGACGAAGGGCGCGCGGACCACCGTCACGTACGCCCTGGTCAACCGGGGCAACGTGGTCATCGAACCCCGGGTGGCCCTGTCCGCCGAGGGCCTCTTCGGGCGGCGGGTGTGGGAGCGCCCGGCGCGCGACACGAAGCTCGTGCTGCTGCCCGGGCAACGCGTCGAGCTGACCGAACCGTGGTCGGACGGGCCCCAGTTCGACTGGGTCACCGTCGACGTCACCGCGAGCGTCGCCGACCTTCCCGACCTGACGTCGACCTCCTCCGCCGACTTCCTGGCGGTGCCGTGGGCCGCTCTGGGCACGCTCCTCGTCCTCGCGGGCGCGGGACTGGCCCTGCGCGCGCTGCGCCGCCGCAGGCGCGATCGCGAGGGGGAAGGCCACCGGGAACGGGAACGGGAACGGGAGCCGTCGGCCCCGGGCGCGGCCCGTACGCCCTGACCCACCGGTCGCCCTGACCCACCGGACGCCCTGACCCACCGGACGCACGCGCCCCGCACGCCCCGCGCACCGCCCCGCACGCGAAAACCCCCGGCCGGTGAGGGTGGGCCGGGGGTTCGCGGACGGCGGCCGCGGGCGGCCGCAGACGGTCAGTGGTTGCGCGGGAAGCCGAGGTCCACGCCGGCCGGGGCGTCGGCCGGGTCGGGCCAGCGGGTGGTGACGACCTTGCCCCGGGTGTAGAAGTGGACGCCGTCGTTGCCGTAGATGTGGTGGTCCCCGAAGAGGGAGTCCTTCCAGCCGCCGAAGGAGTGGTAGCCCACCGGCACCGGAATCGGCACGTTGACGCCGACCATGCCCGCCTGGATCTCCAGCTGGAAGCGGCGGGCCGCACCGCCGTCACGGGTGAAGATCGCGGTGCCGTTGCCGAACGGCGAGGCGTTGATGAGGGCGACGCCCTCCTCGTAGGTCTCGGTGCGCAGCACGCACAGCACCGGGCCGAAGATCTCGTCGCGGTAGGCGTCGGAGTCGGTCTTGACGTTGTCCAGGAGGGACAGGCCGATCCAGTGGCCGTTCTCGTTGCCCTCGACGGTGTAGCCGGTGCCGTCCAGGACCACGTCCGCGCCCTGGGCGGCGGCGCCCTTGACGTAGGAGGCGACCTTGTCGCGGTGGGCGGCGGTGATCAGCGGGCCCATCTCGGAGGTCGGGTCGTTGCCGGGGCCGATCTTGATCTTCTCGGCGCGCTCGCGGATCTTCTCGACGAGTTCGTCGGCGATGGAGCCGACGGCCACGACGGCGGAGATCGCCATGCAGCGCTCGCCGGCCGAGCCGTAGGCGGCGGAGACGGCCGCGTCGGCGGCGGCGTCGAGGTCGGCGTCGGGGAGCACCAGCATGTGGTTCTTGGCGCCGCCGAGGGCCTGGACACGCTTGCCGTTCGCGGAGGCGGTGGTGTGGATGTGGCGGGCGATCGGGGTGGAGCCGACGAAGGAGACGGCGGCGATGTCGGGGTGGGCGAGGAGGGCGTCGACGGCGACCTTGTCACCGTGGACGACGTTCAGCACGCCGGCCGGCAGACCGGCCTCGGTCATCAGCTCGGCCAGCTTGTTGGCGGCCGAGGGGTCCTTCTCGCTCGGCTTGAGGATGAAGGTGTTGCCGCAGGCCACGGCCAGCGGGAACATCCACATCGGGACCATCGCCGGGAAGTTGAACGGGGTGATGCCCGCGACCACGCCGAGCGGCTGGCGGATGGCGGAGACGTCCACGCGGTTGGAGACCGACGTGGACAGCTCGCCCTTGAGCTGCGTGGTGATGCCGCAGGCCAGCTCGACGATCTCCAGGCCGCGCGCGACCTCGCCGAGCGCGTCCGAGTGGACCTTGCCGTGCTCGGCGACGATCAGCTCGGCGATGGCGTCGCGGTTGGCGTCCAGCAGCGCGCGGTAGGCGAAGAGCACCTTGGTGCGGGCGGCCAGCGAGGACTGGCCCCAGGACAGGAAGGCCTCCTTGGCGACCCGTACCGCCGCGTCGACCTCCTCGACCGAGGCGAGCGCCACCTGCGTGGTGACCTCACCGGTCGCCGGGTCGGTGACCGGGCCGTAGTTGCCCGACGCGCCCTCGACGGTCTTGCCACCGATCCAGTGGTTGACGGTCTTCATTGTGCTGCTCCTTCACAGATGGCGACGTCGCTGCGCGGCTTGCCGGTCGTACTCGTCACGGGCTCGGGCCGCCGACGCACGGGTCGCGGTCTCGGCCACAGGAACATCCCACCACGCCTGTGCCGGGGGTGGGCCCGACACAGTGTCGGGTGTTCGGGTCTGCGCGTAGACACATGTGGGACGGTCCGCCTCCCGCGCCTGGGCGAGGGCTTTTCGCAGGTCACCGATGGTGTGGGTGCGCAGGACGGTCATCCCGAGGGAGGCGGCGTTGGCCGCGAGGTCCACCGGAAGGGGGGCGCCCGTGTACGCGCCGTCGGCCCCCCGGAAGCGGTACGCCGTGCCGAAGCCCTCGGCGCCCACCGCGCCCGACAGGCCTCCGATGGAGGCGTAGCCGTGGTTGTCGAGGATGACGAGGCGGATCGGGACGCCCTCCTGGACGGCGGTGACGATCTCGGTCGGGTTCATCAGGTACGTCCCGTCGCCGACCAGCGCCCACACGGGCCGGTCGGGGGCGGCCAGGGCCACGCCGATGGCGGCGGGGATCTCGTAGCCCATGCAGGAGTAGCCGTACTCCAGGTGGTACTGGTCGACGGAGCGGGCCCGCCAGAGTTTGTGCAGGTCGCCGGGGAGGGAGCCGGCCGCGTTCACGAGGATGTCGGAGCCGTCGACGAGGGCGTCGAGCAGGCCGATGACCTGGGCCTGGGTGGGCGGTCGGTCCTCGTCGACGGCGGGGACGGCGCACGCCCGGTCGACGCGCGCCTCCCAGTCGGCCTTCCCTGCGGCGTACGCGGCCTCGTACGCGGGCTCCACCCGGTGTCCGGCCACGGCCTCGCGCAGCTCGGTCAGGGTCTCGCGGGCGTCGCCGACCAGCGGGCGGGCGGCGAGCTTGTGGGCGTCGTGGGGATCCAGGTTGAGGCCGACGAAGCGGACGGCCGGGTTCTGGAACAGGGTCGCGGAGGCGGTGGTGAAATCGGTGAGCCGGGTCCCGGCGGCGATGATCAGGTCGGCGCCGCGGGCGAGCGCGTCGGCGGTGGCGGTGCCGGTGTGGCCGACGCCGCCCACCTCTGCGGGGTGGTCGTACGGAAGGACGCCCTTACCCGCCTGCGTGGTGGCCACCGGGATGCCGGTGGCCTCGGCGAAGGCCGTGAGGGCCGGTTGCGCGGCGCTGTGCCGGATCCCGCCGCCGGCGATGATCAGCGGGCGGCGGGCGGCGCGTACCGCCTCGGCGGCGGCGGCCAGTTCGGCGCGGTCGGGGCGGGGGCGGCGTACCGTCCACACCCGGTCGGCGAAGAACTCCGCCGGCCAGTCGTACGCCTGGACCTGGACGTCCTGGGGCAGCGCGAGGGTGACGGCCCCGGTGGCCACGGGGTCGGTGAGGACCCGCATCGCCTGGAGCGCCGCGGGGACCAGGGCCTCGGGGCGGGTGATCCGGTCGAAGAAGCGGGAGACGGGCCGCAGGGTGTCGTTGACGGACACGTCACCGCCGTGGGGGACTTCGAGCTGCTGGAGCACGGGGTCGGCGGGGCGGCTCGCGAAGGTGTCGCCGGGCAGCAGGAGGACGGGGAGGCGGTTGACGGTGGCGAGGGCGGCGCCGGTGACGAGGTTGGTGGCGCCCGGGCCGATGGAGGTGGTCACGGCGTGCGTGGACAGGCGCCCCCGCTGGCGGGCGTAACCGACGGCGGCGTGCACCATGGCCTGCTCGTTGCGTCCCTGGAGGAAGGGCATGGCCTCGGGGCCGCTCTCCAGGAGGGCCTGTCCGATGCCGGCGACGTTGCCGTGGCCGAAGATGCCCCAGGTGGCGGCGATCAGCCGGGTGCGCCGGCCGTCGCGCTCGGTGTACTGGGCGGCCAGGAACCGTACGAGGGCCTGGGCGACGGTGAGCCTCACGCGTCCTCCGTCCCGGTGTGCGGGACCCCGGACGGGAAGGGGAGCCTGGGGTCGACCGCCTGCCCGGTCCAGCTGTCGCGGATCCAGCCGTGGTCGGGGTGGTCGCGGATCAGCCACTCGCGCGGTGTCCCCGGCGGCCCGGCCATCACGTTGAGGTAGTACATGTCGTGGCCGGGGGCGGCGATGGAAGGTCCGTGCCAGCCGTCGGGGATGAGGACGGTGTCGCCACTGCGGACCTCGGCGAGGAGGTCGGTGCGGCCGGTCGGGGAGGGGCTGACGCGCTGGTAGCCGAGGCCGGGAACGCCCTCGTGCGGGGCGATCTCGTAGAAGTAGATCTCCTCCAGCCGGGATTCCTCGCCGGGGCGGTGCTCGTCGTGCTTGTGGGGCGGGTACGAGGACCAGTTGCCGCCGGGGGTGATCACCTCGACGGCGATGAGCCGGTCGCAGGGGAAGGCGTCGGCGGCGGCGAAGTTGTGGACCTGGCGCGAGCAGGTGCCGGCGCCGCGCAGCTCGACGGGGACCCCGGCGGCGGGCCCGTAGCGGGCGGGCAGCCGGTTCGCGCAGCGGGCGCCGGCCAGGGCGAAGCGGCCGCCGGCGGCGGAGGCGATCTCGGCCCGGGCGTCACGGGGCAGGTACGCGAAGTCCCCGGGACCCGCGAACACCGAGGCCCGCCCGCGCAGTTCGAACTCGACGTCGAACCCCGCGTCGAACCCCGCGTCGAGCTCCGCGTCCGCCTCCGCACGGGACCCCGGCGGGTCCCCCCGCTCCGACGCGCAGCGGACCCGACAGCCCCCCGCGAGCGGGAGCACGATCCACTCCGCCTCCCCGCACGCGAAGGCGTACGTCTCCCCCGCCGCGAGCTCCACCACCCGCAGCCGGGTGAACTCCATGCCCGTCTCAGACACCACCGGCACCGGCCAACACCTCCTCCACCTCGTCCGCGAACGGCATCGCCGTCGAACACGCCAGCCGCGAGGCCACGATGGCCCCGGCCGCGTTGGCGTGGCGCAGCGTCCGTTCCAGGTCCCAGCCCGCGAGCAGCCCGTGGCACAGCGCGCCCCCGAAGGCGTCGCCCGCGCCGAGGCCGTTGACGACCGTGACCGGCACGGGCGGTACCTCCACCGTCGTCCCGTCCTGGTGCGCGGCCAAGACGCCGAGCGGTCCGCGCTTGACGACGGCCAGCTCCACGCCGGCCGCGAGCAGGGCCCGCGCGGCGGCGTACGGCTCGCTCTCGCCGGTGGCGACGGCGCACTCCTCGACGTTCCCGACGGCCACGCCGGCCAGCGCCAACGCCCGCTCGTACCAGGGTCGCGGCTCCTGTCCGGAGTCCCACAGCATCGGGCGCCAGTCGAGGTCGAAGACGGTGATCGCGCCGCGAGCCGAGGTCGAGCGGGCCTCGAGCGCGGCCAGGGTCGCGCTGCGGCTCGGCTCGACGCTCAGGCCGGTGCCCGTCATCCAGAAGACCCGCGCGGCCCGCACCGCCTCCAGGTCGATCTCGTCGGACCGGATCTCCAGGTCGGGCGCCTTGGGTCGCCGGTAGAAGTACAGCGGGAAGTGGTCGGGCGGGAAGACCTCGCAGAAGGTGAGGGGGGTCGGCAGGCCCGCCACCTCCCCCGCCCACCGGTCGTCGACGCCGAAGGCGCGCAGCTCGGCCCGCAGGTAGGCGCCGAACGGGTCGGCTCCGGTGCGGGTGATGACGGCCGTACGCCGTCCCAGTCGGGCCGCGGCCACGGCCACGTTCGTCGGCGATCCGCCGAGGAACTTGCCGAAGGTGTCCGCTTCCGCGAGCGGTACGCCCGTCTTCAGCGGGTAGAGATCCACCCCGATCCGCCCCATCGTGATCAGGTCGTACGGGTCGTCCCCGCCGTACGCGGGCCCGTCCGCGGTGGTCACAGCCGGTTCTCCTCCCACTCGTCCTCCCCGTCCCCTCGAACCTCGCACCCTAAGGTGGCCCCCATGAGCTCCTCCCCGCCCGCGTTGACCCGTATCCGTGTCGGTTCGGCTCCGGATTCCTGGGGCGTGTGGTTCCCGGAGGATCCGTCGCAGACGCCCTGGGAGCGCTTCCTCGACGAGGTCGCCGAGGCCGGGTACGAGTGGATCGAGCTCGGTCCCTACGGCTACCTGCCCACCGATCCCGTCCGACTCGCCGACGAGACGGCCCGGCGCGGGCTGCGGGTTTCCGCCGGCACCGTCTTCACCGGACTCCATCACGGGCCCGCCGTCTGGGAGCAGACCTGGGAGCACGTGTCGCGGATCGCCGGGCTGACGCGGGCCATGGGCGCGGACCGGTTGGTGGTCATCCCGTCCTTCTGGCGGGACGACAAGACGGGCGAGGTGCTGGAGGACCGTGAGCTGACGCCCGGGCAGTGGCGCGATCTGGCCTCCCAGACGGAGCGGTTGGGGCGCGAGGTGCGGGAGCGGTTCGGGTTGCGGATCGTCGTGCACCCGCACGCCGACACCCACGTCGACACCCCGCGCAACGTGGCGCGCCTCCTGGACGCCACCGATCCGGAGCTGGTGTCCCTGTGCCTGGACACCGGCCACTACGCGTACTGCGGCGGTGACAGCGTCGAGGCCATCGAGACGTTCGGGGAACGGATCGGCTACCTGCACCTCAAGCAGGTGGACCCGCGGATCCTGGCGGAGGTGGTGGCCGAGGGGATCCCCTTCGGTCCGGCCGTGGCGCGCGGGGTGATGTGCGAGCCGCCGACGGGGGTGCCCGCGCTGGAGCCGGTGCTGGCGGCGGCGCAGCGGCTCGGGGTGGATCTGTTCGCCATCGTGGAGCAGGACATGTACCCGTGTCCGCCCGACCGGCCGCTGCCCGTCGCGCGGCGCACCCGCGCCTGGCTCCGTTCGTGCGGCGCCCGGTGAGGACGACCACGTGAGGACGACCCCGTGAGGACGACCCTGTGAACCCCAGGACGAGGAGCGAGAGATGAGCCTGCTCGGCATCGCCGTCATCGGTACCGGGAAGATGGGAGCCGACCACGTGCGGCGGATCGGCGACACCGTCGGGGGCGCTCGGGTGGTGGCCGTGGCCGATCCGGACGGGGACCGCGTCAAGGAGGTCGCGGCGGGTCTGGACGGCGCGGGCGCCTTCACGGACCCGGCGGCGGCGATAGCGGCGCCCGGGGTGGACGCCGTACTGATCGCCTCACCCGGCCCCGCGCACGAGGAGGCGATCGCGCACGCCCTGCGCCGGGAGCTGCCGGTGTTGTGCGAGAAGCCGCTGACCCCGGATCCGGAGGGGGCGCTGCGGATCCTGGAGGCGGAGCGCCGGCTGGGTCGACGGCTGGTGCAGGTCGGTTTCATGCGGCGGTTCGACGCGGAGTACGAGCGGCTGAAGGCGGTGCTCGACGCGGGCGCCCTCGGTCGCCCCCTGTTCCTGCACTGCCGGCACCGCAACGCCTCCTCGCCGGCGTTCTTCACCGGCGACATGTTGATCAGCGATTCCGTGGTGCACGAGGTGGACGCCGCCCGGTGGCTGCTGGGCGAGGAGATCACTGCGGTGACCGTGCTGGCGCCGCGGTCCTCCGCGGTGGCGCCCGAGGGGTTGGGCGATCCGCGTCTGGTGCTGCTGGAGACCGCCGGCGGGGTGATCGTGGACGTGGAGATCTTCGTGAACTGCGGGTTCGGCTACGAGGTGACGTGCGAGGCGGTCGGCGAGTCGGGCACCGCGCGGATCGGGGACGGCGGCGGGGGCGTGGAGGTGCGCTCCGCCGGGCGGCGCTACGGGGAGATCACCCAGGACTTCACGACGCGGTTCGCGGACGCCTACGACCGTCAGCTGCGGCGGTGGGTGGCCGCGGCGGCCCGCGGCGGGGTGGCGGGGCCGGACGCCTGGGACGGCTACGCGGCGGCGGCCGTGTCGCGGGCGGGCCTGGCGGCGGCGCGCGACGGCGTACGGACCGAGGTGCGGGCGGTGGCGCGGCCGGAGTTGTACGGGGGCTGACCGAGGGGGTGGCCCGGCCGCCCGGCCACCCCCACCACCCCCGCCACCCGGCCGCTTCGTGGCCTGGCGCCCTGGTGGACTCCTGTGCCGCATCCGTCACAGGAGTCGCCCTCGTGTCACGCATGTCCGCGTTACGCGGGCTTTCCGTCACAGGCGGTCGACAGCCCCTCCCCCACTGTCACCGAGCGTCGTTCTCCGGGCACAACCCGAGTGATCGTCAGTGTCCATGCGCCGGCTCCCCCCGACGGCCTCCCGGCCGGCCCGGCGGCGTGGACCAGGAGGTGTCGTGGATGAGCGACCGACAGCTGTGGTCGTACAAGGAGATCGCCGCCCACATCCGGGTGCAGCCGGACACGGTGCGCTCCTACCGCAAGCACGGGCTGCTGCCCGCTCCGGACCACGTGGAGGGCGGCAAGCCGTACTGGTACGCCGACACGATCCGGACCTGGGTGGCCCGCCGCCCCGGCAACCGGGGCCGCCGCGAGGAGTGACGCGTACGCCGACGGCGGGGCCCCTGCGGCCCCGCCCCGACCCCCACCACCGACACCACCGGCACCACCGGCACCCCCCGCGGCACCCGCCCCGCCGGGGGCACCGCCCGATGGGCCCCCTCACCAGGACTCGGCCTCCACCGACCCGGCCGCGTCCGCCCGGGTGCGCCCCAGCAGCCGCAGGGCCACCAGCGGGAACACCAGCACCGAGATCATGCCCGCGCCGACCAGCGCCGCCGCCTCCCCCGGCTCCACCGTCCCGGCGTCCACCCCGAGCGTGGTGATGGCCACGACCAGCGGCAGCGCCGTCGCACCGCAGAGCGTCAGCGCGCCCCGCTCGCCCCGCGCCAGGTCGCGCGGGGCGAGGAGCCAGATGGGCAGGCCCCTCACCAGCAGGAACAGCAGCAGGAAGACCGGCAGCAACAGCAGCACCCGGCCTCCCGCCAGCAGGGCGTCGAGGTCGAACTCGATCCCGGTGACCACGAAGAACAGCGGGACGAGGAAGCCGAAGCCCATGGCCTCCACCTTCGAGAGCACCAGCTCGCTGCTCTCGGGCGCCGCCCCGTTGAGCACCAGTCGGGTGATCAGGCCGGCCGCGAAGGCCCCGAGCAGCACGTCCAGGCCCATCGCCTGGGCGAGGCCGAGCATCGCCACCAGCATGAGCACCACGAGCCGTACGGCGAACTGGGCGCTGCTGTGCAGGGTCTTGGCGATGACCCGGGCGAACCAGGGCGGCTTGGGCCGCATGGCCCAGTACACCGCCCCCGCCGTGATCAGGCCGAAGGCCACCAGCAGCGCGGCCGAGCGGGCCGGCGCCCGGCCGCTGAGCAGCAGCGCCATGGCGATGATCGGGCCGAACTCGCCGACGGAGCCGACGGCCATCATCACCGTGCCGAAGCGGCTCTTGAGGTCTCCGGAGTCGCGCAGCACGGGCAGGATCGTGCCCAGCGCGGTGCTGGTGAGGGCGGTGCCGACGTACACGCCCTTCTCGAAGCCGCCGCCGTGGGCGAGCAACACGCCGACGGTGAGGCCGAGGACGAGGGCGATCAGCCAGGACCACGCGGCGCGCTTGAGGGTGTCGCCCCCGACCCGGTCGAAGCGGATCTCGTAGCCGGCCAGGAAGATCAGCATGGCGAGGCCGAGTTGGCTGAGGACGTCGACGACCTCGGAGGAGTGCGCCCATCCGAGCACGTCGGGGCCGATCAGGATGCCCAGCAGGATCTCGAAGATCACCAGCGGCACCGAGATCCAGCGCGAGGCCCCGTAGGCGAGCAGCGGGGCGAGGACGGCGGCGGTCATGATCAGGACGAGGGTGACCGGGTGATCCATACGCGCCATTTACTTACACTTCCGACATAACGGCCAGTCCAGTGGGGCGGACGCGAAATGTCGGCGCGGAAGCTCGCATAGATACCCCCTAGGGGTATAGTCTGCGGAGAAGAGGAACCCCCGATGAAGGAGAACGACATGACCGCCGAGACGGACACCCAGACCACCGCCGTGTACAAGGTGACGGGGATGACCTGTGGGCACTGCGAAGGCGCCGTGACCGCCGAGCTGACCGCCCTGCCCGGCGTGGCCTCGGTCAAGGCCGTCGCCGCCACCGGCGAGGTCACCGTGGTCTCGGCCGCGCCGCTCACCGAGGCCGACGTCCGCGCCGCCGTGGACGAGGCCGGGTACGAGCTGGTCGGCCAGGTCTGAGCAGCCCCTCCTCTCCGCAGCACCCCGCCGGGTCGTACCGGCCGGCTGATACCGGTTCCCGTACGACCCGGCCCTCCCCCTGGAGCCGGAACATGACCAGCACAAGCACCGTGCACGACGGACCCATAGCGGCGGTCGAACTCTCGATCGGCGGGATGACCTGCGCCTCCTGCGCGGCCCGCATCGAGAAGAAGCTCAACCGGATGGACGGGGTCACCGCGACGGTGAACTACGCCACCGAGAAGGCCCAGGTCTCCTACGGCGGCGACGTCCGGGTGGCCGACCTGATCGCGACCGTCGTGAAGACCGGCTACACCGCCGAGGAGCCGCCGCCCCCGCGGCCGGAGGCCGCCGCCCCGGCGGACCCGGACACGTCCGGCGCCGGGCCCGAGGCCGGGCGCGATCCCGTGCTCGCGGCGGCGCGGGAGCGCCTGCTGGTGTCCGCCGCCCTGTCCCTGCCCGTCGTCCTGCTCGCGATGGTCCCCGCCCTCCAGTTCGACAACTGGCAGTGGCTCTCGCTGACGCTGGCGGCCCCCGTCGTGGTCTGGGGCGCCCTCCCCTTCCACAAGGCCGCCTGGACCAACGCCCGACACGGCGCCGCGACCATGGACACGCTGGTCTCCGTGGGCACGCTGGCCGCCTTCGCCTGGTCCCTGTGGGCCCTGTTCTTCGGCCACGCGGGCATGCCCGGCATGCGCCACGGCTTCGACCTCACCATCAGCCGCACGGACGGCTCCTCCGCCATCTACCTGGAGGTCGCGGCGGGCGTCGTCACCTTCATCCTGCTCGGCCGCTACCTGGAGGCCCGCTCGAAGCGGAAGGCCGGGGCGGCCCTGAAGGCCCTGCTGGAACTGGGCGCCAAGGACGTCGCCGTCCTGCGCGACGGCAAGGAGGTGCGGATCCCCGTCTCCGCGCTCGCCGTCGGCGACCGGTTCGTCGTCCGCCCCGGGGAGAAGATCGCCACCGACGGCACCGTCGTCGAGGGCGGCTCCGCCGTGGACGCCTCCATGCTGACCGGCGAGTCCGTCCCGGTCGAGGTCTCCGTCGGGGACCCCGTCACCGGCGCCACCGTCAACACCTCCGGACGCCTGGTCGTCGAGGCCGGCCGGGTCGGCGCCGACACGCAACTCGCCCGCATGGCCCGGATGGTCGAGGACGCGCAGAACGGCAAGGCCGAGGTCCAGCGCCTCGCCGACCGGATCTCCGGGATCTTCGTCCCGATCGTGCTGCTGCTCGCGCTCGGCACCTGGGTCACCTGGCTGCTCGTCACCGAGGACCCCACCGCCGCCTTCACCGCCGCCGTGGCCGTCCTGATCATCGCCTGCCCCTGCGCCCTGGGCCTGGCCACGCCGACCGCGCTGATGGTCGGCACCGGCCGGGGCGCGCAGCTCGGCATCCTGATCAAGGGGCCCGAGGTGCTGGAGTCCACCCGCCGCGTGGACACCGTCGTCCTGGACAAGACCGGCACCGTCACCACCGGCCGGATGACCCTGTCGGGCGCGCACACCGCCGAGGGCGTGGACGAGAGGGAACTGCTGCGCCTGGCCGGCGCCCTGGAGCACGCCTCCGAGCACCCCATCGCCCGGGCCGTCGCGACCGGGGCGACCGAGGCCGCCGGGGAACTGCCCGTCCCCGAGTCGTTCGAGAACCTCGCCGGACTCGGAGTCCAGGGCGTGGTCGAGGGACACGCGGTCCTGGTGGGCCGCGAACGGCTGCTGGCCGACTGGGAGATCGCCCTGCCCGCCGCGCTCGTCGAGGCCAAGGCCGCCGCCGAGGCCGCCGGGGCCACGGCCGTGCTCGTCGCCTGGGACGGACGGGCCCGCGGGGTGCTGACGGTGGCCGACGCCGTCAAGGAGACCAGCGCCGAGGCCGTCGCACGGCTGCGCGAACTCGGCCTGACGCCGGTACTGCTGACGGGTGACAACCGGGCCGTGGCCGAGACGGTGGCCCGCGAGGTGGGCATCGACGAGGTCATCGCCGAGGTCCTCCCCGAGGACAAGGTGGACGTGGTCCGCCGACTCCAGGCCGAGGGCCGCACCGTCGCCATGGTCGGCGACGGGGTCAACGACGCCGCCGCGCTGGCCCAGGCCGACCTGGGCCTGGCCATGGGCACCGGCACCGACGCGGCCATCGAGGCCGGCGACCTGACCCTCGTACGGGGTGACCTGCGGGTCGCGGCCGACGCGATCCGGCTCTCCCGGCGCACCCTGGCCACCATCAAGGGCAACCTGTTCTGGGCCTTCGGATACAACCTGGCGGCCCTGCCGCTGGCCGCGGCGGGCCTGCTCAACCCCATGATCGCGGGCGCCGCGATGGCCTTCTCGTCGGTCTTCGTGGTGACGAACAGCCTGCGGTTGCGCTCGTTCCGATAGTGGCGCGCCTCCCCGGATCCTCCACACGTTCTTCACTGGAGACGCAGATCACAGTGATGACTACGTAACCATCCGGGGTCGTCATGGATCTAATAGGGCGATGCCAGAAACGTCCCGTGGATGTTTCGGGAGGTCTTGGGGGACGTCCCCGGCATCCGCCGGCCGGGACACGTGACCTCGGGAAGCCTTGAGCGGCCCTCCCGATCCGAACGGGTCCCGGCAGCACACCGACGCCCCGGCTCGGGTCCCGTGGGGGGAATCCGGCGCCGGGGAAAGGGAAGCGCCCCGACCGTCGACCCGTGGGGGGATCGACGGCGGGGCGCTTTTCCGTACGGGGCGACCGGCCGCGAGGCGAGCGGTCAGCGGGCCTCGACGGGGACGAAGTCGCGCAGGACCTCGCCGGTGTAGATCTGGCGCGGACGGCCGATGCGGGAGCCGGGCTCCTTGATCATCTCGTGCCACTGGGCGATCCAGCCGGGAAGGCGGCCGAGCGCGAAGAGCACGGTGAACATCTCGGTCGGGAAGCCCATGGCCCGGTAGATCAGACCGGTGTAGAAGTCCACGTTCGGGTAGAGGTTGCGCTCGACGAAGTACTCGTCGGCCAGCGCGTGCTCCTCCAGCTTGAGCGCGATGTCCAGCAGCTCGTCGCTCTTGCCGAGCGCCGAGAGGACGTCGTGGGCCGCCGCCTTGATGATCTTCGCCCGGGGGTCGAAGCTCTTGTAGACGCGGTGCCCGAAGCCCATGAGGCGGACGCCGTCTTCCTTGTTCTTCACCTTGCGGATGAAGGCGTCGACGTCGCCGCCGTCGTTCTTGATGCCTTCCAGCATCTCCAGGACGGACTGGTTGGCGCCACCGTGCAGCGGGCCCCACAGGGCCGAGATGCCGGCGGAGATCGAGGCGAACATGTTCGCCTGCGAGGAGCCGACCAGACGCACGGTGGAGGTCGAACAGTTCTGCTCGTGGTCCGCGTGCAGGATCAGCAGCTTGTCGAGGGCCGAGACCACGACCGGGTCCAGGTCGTACTCCTGCGCCGGCACCGAGAAGGTCATGCGCAGGAAGTTCTCGACGTAGCCGAGGTCGTTGCGCGGGTAGACCACCGGGTGACCGACGGACTTCTTGTACGCGTACGCCGCGATCGTCGGGAGCTTGGCCAGCAGGCGGATCGTCGAGAGGTGGCGCTGCTTCTCGTCGAACGGGTTGTGGCTGTCCTGGTAGAAGGTCGACAGCGCGCTGACCACGGAGGACAGCATGGCCATCGGGTGCGCGTCGCGCGGGAAGCCGTCGTAGAACCGCTTGACGTCCTCGTGCAGCAGCGTGTGCTGGGTGATCTCGTTGCGGAAGGACGCGAGCTGGTCGACGGTCGGCAGCTCACCGTTGATCAGCAGGTAGGCGACCTCGATGAAGGTCGAGCGCTCCGCCAGCTGCTCGATCGGGTAACCGCGGTAGCGCAGGATGCCCTGCTCGCCGTCGAGGTAGGTAATCGCGGACTTGTACGCGGCGGTGTTGCCGTAGCCGCTGTCCAAGGTGACGAGCCCGGTCTGGGCCCGAAGCTTCGAGATGTCGAAGCCCTGGTCACCGACGGTGCTTTCGACCACCGGGTAGGTGTATTCACCGTCCGCGTACCGGAGTACTACAGAGTTGTCGCTCACGTCATCCCTCACCGACGTAGTGCCTCTTCTTCGAGGTGCCCTGACTGCCTCTACCTTCCCCCATTTGGCGCAGGAGAGTGCACTCGGGGTCGGCCTTTGGTCTTTTTGACGGCACTGAGTGCCGTCAACCTGCTCATCCTGCCCCCTCCGCACGGTGGCGGGAACCCCAAATGATCGATCATCTAGGTGATGTTTCCCACCGGTATGCGACCGGACAACCTCGGGGCGACCGCCGTGTACCTCCTGCCTGCGGAAACGGTACGCACTGCCTGACCGAGCGCTTTTCTCGATCCGACCAGCACGACCAATTTCTTCGCCCTGGTCACGGCCGTGTAGAGCAGGTTTCGTTGGAGCATCCTCCAAGCGCTGGTCGTGACCGGGATCACGACGGCCGGATATTCACTCCCCTGGGAACGGTGGATGGTGACGGCGTACGCGTGGGCCAGCTCGTCGAGCTCGGAGAACTCGTAGGCGATGTCCTCGTCCTCCTCCGTACGCACCGTCAGCCGCTGTTCCTCCAGGTCGAGCCCGGTGACGACGCCGACGGTGCCGTTGAAGACCCCGCTCGCCCCCTTCTCGTAGTTGTTCCGGATCTGGGTGACCTTGTCGCCCACCCGGAAGACCCGGCCGCCGAACCGCTTCTCCGGCAGGTTCGGCCGGGCGGGGGTGATGGCCTGTTGCAGCAGCCCGTTGAGGTTCCCCGCGCCGGCGTGGCCCCCGTGCATGGGGGCGAGCACCTGGATGTCGCGGCGCGGGTCGAGGCCGAATCTGGCCGGAATCCGACGGGCGGCCACGTCCACGGCGAGCGCCCCGGCCGCCTCGGTGTCCTCCTCGGGGAAGAGGAAGAAGTCCGGCAGGCCGTCCGTCAGGGGTGTCAGCCCGGTGTTGATGCGGTGCGCGTTGGTGACCACGCCCGACTGCTGCGCCTGGCGGAAGATCCGGGTCAGCCGGACGGCCGGCACCGGACCGCCCTCGGCCAGCAGGTCCCGCAGCACCTCCCCGGCGCCCACCGACGGCAGCTGGTCCACATCGCCGACGAGCAGCAGGTGCGCCCCGGGGGCCACGGCCTTGACCAGCTTGTTCGCCAGCAGCAGGTCCAGCATCGACGCCTCGTCGACCACCACCAGGTCCGCGTCGAGGGGCCGGTCTCGGTCGTACGCCGCGTCCCCGCCGGGCTTGAGCTCCAACAGGCGGTGCACGGTGGAGGCCTCGGCGCCGGTCAGCTCGGACAGGCGCTTCGCCGCGCGGCCGGTGGGGGCGGCGAGCACCACCTTGGCCCGCTTGGCGCGGGCCAGCTCCACGATGGAGCGGACGGTGAAGGACTTGCCGCAGCCGGGCCCGCCCGTGAGGACGGCCACCCGCCGGGTGAGGGCGAGGCGGACGGCCTCGCGCTGCTCGGGCGCGAGCGTGGCCCCCGTACGTCCGGCCAGCCAGCCGAGGGCCTTGTCCCAGTCGACGTCCCGGAAGCCGGGCATCCGGTCCTCCTCCGTGTTCAGGAGCCGGCGGACCTGCCCGACCAGGGACAACTCCGCCCGGTGGAAGGGCACCAGGTACACGGCGGTGAGCGGGTCCGGGCCGCCCTGGGGGTCGGGCACCGATTCCCGGACGACGCCCTCCGGGTCGGCGGCGAGTTCGGCGAGGCAGTCGATGACGAGCCCGGTGTCCACCGCCAGGAGCTTGACCCCGTCGGCGATGAGCCGCTCCTCGGGCAGGAAGCAGTGGCCCTGGTCGGTGGATTGGGACAGGGCGTACTGGAGGCCGGCCTTGACCCGCTCGGGGCTGTCGTGCGGGATCCCGACGGACTGGGCGATGCGGTCGGCCGTGAGGAATCCGATGCCCCAGACGTCGGCCGCGAGGCGGTAGGGCTGGTTCCTGACGACGGAGATGGAGGCGTCGCCGTACTTCTTGTAGATGCGCACGGCGATGGAGGTGGAGACGCCGACGCCCTGGAGGAAGACCATGACCTCCTTGATGGCCTTCTGTTCGATCCAGGCGGCGCCGATCAGCTTCGAGCGCTTGGGTCCGAGCCCCGGCACCTCGATCAGCCGCTTCGGTTCGGTCTCGATGACGTCGAGGGTGTCGAGGCCGAAGTGCTCGACGATCCGGTCGGCGATCCGGGGGCCGATGCCCTTGATGAGGCCGGAGCCGAGGTAGCGGCGGATACCCTGGATGGTGGCGGGCAGCAGGGTGGAGTAGTTGTCCACGCTGAACTGCCTGCCGTACTGGGGGTGGGAGCCCCAGCGGCCCTCCATGCGCAGGGATTCGCCGGGCTGGGCGCCGAGCAGGGCGCCGACCACGGTCAGCAGGTCGCCCGCGCCCCGGCCGGTGTCGACGCGGGCGACCGTGTACCCGCTCTCCTCGTTGGCGTAGGTGATGCGCTCCAGCACCCCTTCGACCACTGCCGGTTGCACCGCCCCGCTGGTTGTCATGGCACGAAGCTACCGTCCGCCGCCGACACGGCACCGGGTCTGTGGACAACCGGGACGGACGACCGGCACCGACGACCGGCACGGACCACCGGGATCGGCGGCCCGCCGACCGGGCCGGGCCCGGACGAACCGAAGGGGGCCCGGCCTCACGGCCGGGCCCCCTCACGGTTACCCCTCCCACTGTCGGACTTCCCGATCCCCCCGGATCCCCTCCCGGAAGTCCCGACGCAACCTTTGACCCGCCACCCGCCCGGAGGGTTGCACGCACATCCGGAACTTTACTTTCCCATTACCCAACGGCCCTCCCGGCGTGGCACGAGATGCCGCGAAATCGCCGCACAAGTAGCGTTTCCGGCATGAGCGAATCTTCCTTCGAGGACGAGGTCCTGGGCGAACTCGGCGACGACAGGCTGAACGAGATCGCCGGTCTCCTCGGCACCGACGCGGGCGGCGCCCGCGAGGCGGTCACCGAGACCGTCGGGGCCATGACGGGCGACCTCCGGCAGAAGGCCGACGCGGACGACGACGACGGCGCGGAGGTGCGCCAGGCCTTCGCGGAGGTGGCGGCGACCGACGCCCCGCTCCAGGGCGTGGCCACCCTGGGCGGCCTGGGCGGCATGCTCGGCAGCGGCATGATGGCCGGGGTGCTCGCCAAGGTGAGCAGGCCCGTCGCCAACGCCGTGTCGAAGAAGACGGGCATCCCCGCCCCGACCGTCGCCCGCGTCATCGAGATGGTCATCCCGGTAGTGCTGGCCGTCCTCGCCAAGCGCGCCTCCGCCGGCAAGGGCGCCGCGGGCGGCTCCCCCACCGCGAGCGGCGCCACCGGCGGGCCGGGCGCGGCACCGGGCGCCGGCGGTACGGGCGCCGGCGGCCTCGGCGACCTGCTCGGCCAGATCCTCGGCGGCGGCGGGAAGTAGCCCGTTCGGGGGCCCGCCCGGCCGGCGGGCCCCCTACAGTGACCCCATGGCTGAGGACGTGCGGCTGCGGGACCCCCTCCCCGGTGACCTGGGGTGGATCGTGCAGCGCCACGGGGCGCTGTACGCCTCCGAGTACGGGTGGAACGCCGACTTCGAGGGGCTGGTGGCCCGGATCGTCGGGGACTGGGCCCAGGACCACGACCCCCACGTGGAGCGGGTGTGGATCGCCGAACTCGACGGCAGGCCCGTCGGGTCCGTGATGTGCGTGCGCGAGGACGGCACCCCCGGGACCGCCCGGCTGCGGCTCCTGCTCGTCGACCCGGCCGGCCGGGGCCGCGGCGTCGGCACGCTGCTGGTCGACACCGTGATCGCCTTCGCCCGCTCGGTGGGCTACCGCGATCTGGTGCTGTGGACCAACGACGTCCTCGTCGAGGCCCGTGCCCTCTACCTGCGAGCCGGGTTCACGCTGATCGCGCAGCGCCCGCACCGCTCGTACGGGGTGAGCCTGACGGGCCAGGACTGGCGGCTCCCGCTCCAGCCGGACTCCCCGGCCTGACCCCGGGGGCGACCGGGGCACCGGACACGTCGGAGGCGCCGGATCCCGCGGGCGCACCGGCGGCGGCGGTTCGGGCCGGGGCCCACGAGGTCAGCGCCACCCCGCCCACGAGCAGCACGGCCGCCACCCACCGCGCCCCGCTCACCCCCTCGCCGAGCACGAGCGCGGCCGAGGACATCCCGAAGACCGGCACCAGCAGCGAGAACGGGGCCACCGCGGAGGCCGGGTAGCGGCGCAGCAGGTACCCCCAGGCGCCGAAGCCGAAGACGGTGGACACCCAGGCGACGTAGGCGATGACGGCGACCCCGGACCAGTCCAGGGCGCGCAGCGCGGCGAGGTCCCGTTCGGGCCCCTCCAGCAGCAGGGACAGCCCGAAGAGGGGCAGGACCGGGACCGTGCACACCCACACCATGAAGTTCAGGGCGTCGGGCGGGGCGGCCTTGCGGGTCAGGACGTTGGACACGCCCCAGCAGGCGGCGGCCGCGACCACCAGCACGAAGCCGGTGACGGGCCCGGAGAGGCCCCGGTCGACGGCGGCCACCGCGATCCCGGCCAGCGCCACGGCCATGCCCAGCAGCCGGACCCGGCCCGGCCGTTCGCGCAGCAGCAGGGCGGCGAGGACGGCGGTGAAGACGGCCTGGACCTGGAGGACCAGGGAGGACAGGCCGGCCGGCATCCCGGCGGCCATGCCGGTGAACAGCAGCCCGAACTTGGCGATGCCGAGGGCGGCGCCGACCCCCAGGATCCACTTCCAGGCCACCTTGGGGCGGCCGACGAAGAACACGGCGGGCAGGGCGGCGACGAGGAAGCGCAGGGCGGACAGCAGCAGCGGCGGGAAGTGGTCGAGACCGATCTCGATGACGACGAAGTTGAAACCCCAGACGGCGGCGACGAGCACGGCGAGCGCGGTGTGTACGGGACGCATGCTCCGAGCATCGACGCCTCGACCATGTAGCACCAGCGCGGATCTCTTCCGGGATGGATGAAGAGATGCTTACGGATCCCGTCGGCGGACCCCGGCCTACGATGGGCGCATGCTCGACCTGTCCCGGCTGCGCGCCCTGTACGCCGTCTCCGTCCACGGCTCCATCGCGGGCGCGGCGGCCGCCCTCGGTTACACCCCCTCCGGGGTCTCGCAGCAGATCGCCAAACTGGAGCGGGAGACCCGTACGACGCTGCTGGAACGGCGCGGGCGCGGGGTCGCGCTGACCGACGAGGCCCGGGGGCTCGCCGACACCGCGCGGGAGCTGCTGGCGATCGTCGAGCGGGCCGAGACCACCCTGGAGGAGCGGCGCGGGCAGCCCGAGGGGCGGCTCACGGTGGCCGCCTTCGCCTCGGCCGCCCGGGGGCTGCTGCCGGCGGTGCTGGCCGACCTGGCCCGCCGGCACCCCGCGCTCGACGTACGGCTGACGGAGGTCGACCCCCACCTGTCGGTGGACCTGGTGGCCCGGGGCGTCACCGACCTGGCTGTGGCCCACGACTGGGACATCGCGCCGCTGCCCGCCCCCGAGGGCATGGAGCAGGCGTTGATCGGGGACGACCGGTGCGACCTGGTGGTCCCGGCCGGGCACCCCTTCGCCGCCCGGCGCGCGGTGCGGCGCTCGGACCTGGGGGGCCAGCGCTGGGTGTGCCAGCCGCCCGGCCGGGTCTGCCACGACTGGTTGGTGCGGACCCTGCGCACGGCCGGGTTCGAGCCGGACATCGCGCACATGGCCGAGGAGAACCACACCCTCGTCGCGCTGGTCGCGGCCGGACTCGGGGTCGCGGTCGTGCCCCGGCTGGGGACGGGCGCGCTGCCGCCGGGAGCGGTGGCCGTCCGCCTGGAGCCGGGCCCCGTACGGCGGTTGTACGCCCTGTGGCGGACGGGCGCGGCCCGCCGCCCCGCCATCACGGAGACGGTCCGGGCCCTGCGGGAGCACTGGCCGGCCGTGGCCGATACCGGCCCCCGTCCGGAGCAGGATCCGAGTGTCCCCCACCCGGCGGGCCCCGCCCCGCAGTAGGGTCCGGCGGGTGCCCTACCACGCCTCCCGCCGGGCCCTCCTCGCCGCCGCCGCAGCGGCCGCCGTGACCGCCGCCGGCGCCGCCGCCTCCGCCTCCGTGGATCCGCGCCGGGGCGCGGCCCCGGACGACCCCCGCTCCGCCGACCGGCCGCCGGGCGGGTACCCGGACCGGGCGCGGCTGCGGCGACTGGTCGCCTCGATGAGCCTGGACGAGCAGGTGGGGCAGCTGTTCGTGTCCCGGGTCTACGGGCATTCCGCGACCGATCCCGATCCCGAGGACGCCGAGCTGAACCGGAAGCACTTCGGGGTGCGCACGGCGGCCGAGGTGGTCGCCCGTCACCACCTCGGCGGGGTCGTCTACTTCACCTGGGCCCACAACACCCGCGCCCCGGAGCAGATCGCCGCCCTGTCGGACGGTCTCCAGCGGGCGGCTGCCGATTCGGGCGCCGGCGTCCCGCTGTTGCTCTCCGTGGACCAGGAGCACGGTGCGGTGGCCCGGATCGGGCGCCCCGCGACCCTGCTGCCGGGGGCGATGGCGCTGGGCGCGGGCGGTTCCGTCGCCGACGCCCGCCGGGCGGCCCGCGTCGCGGGGATCGAGCTCGCGGCGCTCGGCGTGCGGCAGGACTACGCCCCGGTGGCCGACGTCAACGTGAATCCGGCCAATCCGGTGATCGGCGTACGGTCCTTCGGCTCGGACCCGCGCGCGGTCGCGGAGCTGGCCGCCGCCCAGGTGCGGGGCTACCAGGCGGCGGGCGTGGCGGCGACGGCGAAGCACTTCCCGGGCCACGGCGACACCGAGACCGACAGCCACGTCGGCCTGCCGGTGATGCGACACACCCGGGAGCAGTGGGAGGAGCTGGACGAGCCGCCCTTCCGCGCGGCGGTGGAGGCGGGCGTGGACGCCGTGATGACGGCGCACATCGTCTTCCCCGCGCTCGACCCCTCGGGGGATCCCGCGACCCTCTCCCGGCCGATCGTCACCGGCATCCTGCGCGAACGCCTGGGTTTCCGGGGCGTGGTGGTCACCGACGCCCTCGACATGGCCGGGGTGCGCGAGAAGTACGGGGACGACCGGATCCCGGTCCTGGCCGTCAAGGCGGGCTGCGACCAACTCCTGAACGCCCCGGACCTCGCACTCGCCCGGCGGTCGGTGCTCGCGGCGGTGGAGTCGGGCGAGCTGACGCGGGAGCGGATCGCCGCATCGGTCCTGCGCATCCTCGAACTGAAGGCCCGGCGGGGTCTGTTCGACGACCCCTACACCTCGCCGGAGGAGGTCGCCTCGCAGGTCGGCGCGGCCGGGCACCTGAGCGCCGCCGACGAGATCGCCGCAGCCGGCACCACCCTGCTGGCCAACCCGCGCGCCCTGCTCCCGCTGGACGCGACGAAGGCGCCCCGGCTGCTGGTCACCGGCACGGATCCGGCCTCCCCGTCGGGTACCACCGGTCCCCCCACGACGGTCCTGGCCCGCGAGCTCACCGCCCTGGGCTGCCGGGCGACGGCCCTCCCGCCGGCCCGGGCGGTCGCGGCGGCGCCGGGGCACGCGGCGGTGCTCGTGTGCACGTACAACGTGCCCGAGGGCGACAGCCCGCAGCGGACGCTGGTGGCGGACCTGGTCGCGACGGGCGTGCCGGTGGTGCTGGTGGCCGTCCGCAACCCCTACGACCCGGCCCGGCTCCCGGCGTGCGCGGCGGAACTGGCCACGTACACCTGGACGGACGTGGAGATGCGGGCGGCGGCCCGGGTCCTCACCGGGGCGCGGCGGCCTACGGGCCGCCTGCCCGTACCGGTGCCGGGCCGCTACCCGCTGGGCCACGGGCTCTCGTACGGGGCGCCGACCCCGTAGGGCCTGTCGTCAAACTCCCGCCTGCCCGCCGGGCGACGACAGGAGTTCGACGACAGACCCTGGCGCACGGCGCCGCCGACCGGGCAGGCCGGCGGCGCCGTCGCCCCGGGCGCTACGGCCGCAGCTGCGGCTCGCGCTCCAGGTCGCGCTGGTCGAGCTGCGCGTCCGGTGCGGCCAGCGGCTGCGCCTTCGGCGTGCCGAGCGGGTTGAGCGCGGGCGCGACGCCGGCCCACTGGAGGATCCGCGCGGTGGCGAGGGTCTTCTCGCCCTCCTGGAGCTTGGAGACGTTCGCCCCGTGGTTGGCGCCCGGCGCGGTCATCACGTAGCTGTCGCGCGTCGTGTAACCGAGGCGGAACGGCTCCGCGCCCCACGGGTCGTTCTGCCCGTAGACGAAGAGCATCCGCTCGGCGTTGTTGCGCACCCAGGTGTCGACGTCCGCCATGGCCGCCGGCCGGAAGGTCATCGGGATGTCGCGGGGCACGAAGTTGCGCGGCGGCTGGTAGCCGTAGCGGCTCAGGCCCGCCAGGTGGGGCTGCTTGATGTCGGGCGAACCGAGCTGCGTGCCCGCCTGGTAGTAGTACGGGGTGTACGTCTCCAGGCCCTGGTCGGAGTAGGCCGAGAAGCCGGAGATCCCGTCGACCGTGTCCCAGATCTGCTGGTCGGTGGCGGTCTTGGCGTCCGGGATTGCGGCGCAGTCGGACAGCAGGCTGTACTGCCAGAACGCCCAGACGTAGTCCAGGACGACGGCCTCGTAGGCCTTGTCGAGGTTGCCGACGGTGTTGAACGTCCAGCCGTTCTCGGCGGCCGCGGCGGCGTACTTGGCCTCAAGCGGCTCGCGGCGCACGAGCGCCTCGCGCTGCACGGCGTTCAGCCGGTCGCGGCACTCCTTGGTGCCGACCTTGGCGAAGAACCGGTCGTAGGCCGAGTCCTCCTTGTTGACGACGTCGTTGGGGGCGACGTACGCGACGACGCCGTCCATGTCGTTGGGGTAGAAGCGCTCGTAGTAGGTCGCCGTCATGCCGCCCTTGCTGGCGCCGGTGGAGATCCAGTTCTTGGAGTAGATCTTCTTCAGGGCGGTGTGGATGCGGTGCTGGTCGCTGGCGGCCTGCCAGATGTCCAGCTTGGACCAGTCGGCCGGGTCGGGGCGCGACGGGTTGAAGAATCGATACTCCATGGACACCTGGTTGCCGTCGATGATGGTCGTCGGCTCCGAGCGGCGCGGGCTGGTGTTGACGTTGTAGCCCGAGGTGAAGAACACGGTGGGCCGCGAGACGTCCTTGTGCAGCAGGGTGATGCGCTGCTTGAAGGTGCCCTTCCACGGCTGCCGGTGGTCGATCGGCTGCTCGTAGTTCAATACGAAGAACCGGTAGCCGGGGTACGGCTTCTCCTCGATCAGGCTCATGCCCGGTATGGCGAGGACGCGGTCCTTGATGTCCGCGGCGGCGGTCTGCCCGGTGGTGGCCGAAGCCGCGCCCGGCTCCGCGGCGGTGGCCGTCTGAGCCGTGAAGCCGACTGTGCCCATGGTGGCGATCACCACCGTGAGCGGCAGCAGCCGGCCAAGCGTCTTGCGCATTCACCCTCCCCTTCAGTTCACTGCGGTCGCACGTGAACCTAGCCGGGTCAACACATGGCTGACCAGACCCAGTTGGGACGCGCCGTCAGCACAGGATCCAGCCGGACTCCACGGATCCGGACGCCACGCCGCCCCTTACATACACACACCGGTTGATCGCGCCGACGGTGACGGGGCCCGCGTAGCGGGTGAATTGCCCCGCATCGCCCACGGCGATTCCGCCACGCGGCTGGACGCTCACCGACATCGGGCGCCGCTCCCCGGGCCGCTCGGCCACCGCCGTCGCGCAGACCTGGGTGCGCGTCTTGTAGACCCGCACCTCACCGGTGGAGAACGGCAGCACCTTGACGAGCCGTCCGGCGCAGCCGCCGGTCGCCGCCTGGGCGGCGGGCGGCCCGAGGGGCCCTTGGCCGACGAGTCCGACGGCCGGCCAGATCACCGCCGCGAGCACGGCGAGGCGCACGGTCCGCCCCCGGCCCCGCCCCCGCCTCCCCCTGATCCCGCCGTACCGCCCCATGCTGACCCCCCGATCGGTCGTACGTAACACGCACGGACGTACGACGCCCGGAGCCCCCGGAAGGTTGCACGGCGGGGCCGCGCGCCGGACCCGGCGGTCGGCCATAGCTCGTACGAGTGCATCGGCAACTTCCCAGCCGCACAACGGGAGTTCGCGATCAACGGTGACATTACGCTAGGCGATCGAACGACCCCACAACGTAGCCGCTCCACCCATCGCCGGGAAAGGCATCCGCCATGACGAACGACCTGCTCGACCGCAAGCTGGAGCGCGCCTTCGCGCACTTGGACGCCGACAACAGCGGTGTCATCGACGAGCACGACATCATCGCGCTCGGCGCCCGCCTCCTGGCGGCCCTCGGCGAGCCGAAGGACTCCCCGAAGGCCCTCGCGGCCATCGACGGGCTCGTCGGCTTCTGGCACGAGCTGTTCACCGAGCTGGACCTGGACCGGGACGGCAAGGTCACGCCCGAGGAGTACTCCCTGGGCATGACCCGCCTCTACAAGGACGGCGGCGCGGCCTACGACCGCTCCTTCCGGCCGATGGCGCAGGCCCTGCTCACCGTCGTCGACACCAACGGCGACGGCCGCATCAGCCTGGAGGAGTTCCACACGGCGCAGACCGCCTTCGACACCCGGCTGGAGCCTGCGGCGGCCGAGGCCCTCTTCGCGCGGATCGACAGGAACCACGACGGCTTCCTGTCGGTGGACGAGCTCCTGGACGCGGTGCGCGAGTACTACACCGGTGACGACGAGGACGCCCCGGGGAACCTGCTCTTCGGCGAGCTCTGATCCCCCGGGGCGCCCCCGCGACCGGCCGCCGCGCCGGTCGTCAGGCCGCCGCGCGCTCGTCCTCGCCGACGAAGGTGCGCCACAGGCCGGCGTAGCGCCCGCCGCGCGCCAGCAGCTCGGCGTGGCTGCCGTCCTCCACGACCCGGCCGCGGTCCATGACCACGACCCGGTCCGCCCGGGCGGCGGTCGTCAGGCGGTGCGCCACCACCAGGGTGGTGCGCTTGCCCGCGAGCCGGTCCGTCGCCCGGTTGACCTGCGCCTCGGTGGCCAGGTCCAGGGCGGCCGTCGCCTCGTCGAGCAGCAGCACGTCCGGGTCGACCAGTTCGGCCCGGGCCAGGGCGATCAGCTGGCGCTGGCCGGCGGAGAGGTTGCGGCCCCGCTCGGTGACGGCGTGCAGGTAGCCGCCGTCGAGCGTGGCGATCATGTCGTGCGCGCCGACCGCGCGGGCGGCGGCCTCGACCTCCGCGTCGCTCGCGTCGGGCCGCCCGTAGGCGATGGCGTCGCGGACCGTCCCCGGGAAGAGGTACGACTCCTGGGGGACGACGCCGAGGCGGTGGCGGTACGCCGTCAGGTCCAGCTCCCGCAGGTCCGTGCCGTCGGCGGTGACCCGGCCGGAGGTCGGGTCGTAGAACCGGGCCACCATCTTGACCAGCGTGGACTTCCCGGCGCCGGTCTCGCCGACGAAGGCGACGGTCTGCCCGGCGGGGATCCGCAGGGTGATCCCGGCCAGCGCGTCGCCCTTCTCGCCGCGCTCCTCGGCCGTCCCGTACTGGAAGCGCACGTCCTCGAAGGCGATCTCGCCGCGCAGCGCGGACACCGGGCGGGGGTCGGCGGGGCGCGGGGTGGTGGTGGGCTCGCGCAGCAGCTCCTGGATCCGCCGCAACGAGACGGTGGCCTGCTGGTAGCCGTCGAAGACCTGGGAGAGCTGCTGGACGGGGGCGAAGAAGAGGTCGATGTAGAGCAGGTACGCCACCAGCGCGCCGGTGGTGAGGGTGGCCGCCTCCACCCGTCCCGCGCCGACGATCAGCACGGCCGCCGCCGCCCCGGAGGACAGCAGCTGCACGAAGGGGAAGTAGACGGATATCAGCCACTGGCCCCGGACCCGCGCCTCGCGGTAGGAGTCGCTGCGCTCGGCGAAGCGGGCGCGGCCCGCGCCCTGCCGGCGGAAGGCCTGCACCAGGCGCAGGCCCGCGACGGACTCCTGGAGGTCGGCGTTGACCAGGCCGACCCGGTCGCGGGCGAGCTCGTAGGCCACCACCGACCTGCGGCGGAAGACGATCGTGCCGATCACCAGGACGGGCAGGGTCGCGAAGACGATCAGCGCGAGTTCGAGGTCGAGGACGAGGAGGGCGACGAGGATGCCGAAGAAGGTCAGGACGGAGACGACGGCGGTGACCAGGCCGGTCTGGAGGAAGGTGGACAGGGCGTCGACGTCGGTGGTCATCCGCGTCATGATCTTGCCGGTGAGCTCGCGCTCGTAGAAGTCCAGGCCCAGGCGCTGGAGCTGGGCGAAGATCTTGACGCGCAGGGAGTACAGCACGCGTTCGCCGGTGCGGCCGGTCATCCGGGTCTCGGCGAACTGCGCCACCCACTGGGACAGGACCACGGCCAGCGCCAGCCCGGTGGCGACCCAGACGGCCCCGAGGGCGGCCTGTTCGACGCCCTCGTCGATGCCGTTGCGGATCAGGATGGGCAGCAGCAGCCCGGATCCGGCGTCGAGGGCGACCAGGCCCAGGCTGATCGCGAGCGGGGCCCAGAAGCCGCGCAGCAGGCGGCGGAGGTTGTAGCTGTCCTCGGCGGAGGCCGCCCGCCGCTCGTCGACGCGCGGTTCGTCGTCGGTCGGCGGCAGGGCCGCGACCTGCGCGAGGAGTTCGGGGGTGGCCCCGGGCAGGGGGGAGCTCTCGACGCGGTCCCGGCGCCGCCACAGCTCGGGGGTGACCCCGTCGGCGACGCGCCGCTTGGCGTTGACCGGTTCGGCGTCGATCTCTGCCTCGACCTCGATGTCCCGCTCGATGGCGCACTCGGCGTCCCGCTTCATCTCCCGCTCGAACTCGGCCATGGCCGGTACGTCGGGGGTGCGCGGGGAGCCGGCCGCGAGGGCCTCGGGATCGGTGAGCAGCCGCCGGTAGAGCGGGGAGCGGCGTTCCAGTTCCTCGTGGGTGCCGATGTCGGCGAGGCGGCCGCGGTCGAGCACGGCGATCCGGTCGGCCAGCGCGAGCGTGGAACGGCGGTGGGCGATCAGCAGGGTGGTGCGGCCCGCCATGACGGACCGCAGCGCCTCGTGGATCTCGTGCTCGACCCGGGCGTCGACCGCGGAGGTGGCGTCGTCGAGGAGGAGCAGCCGGGGGTCGGTGAGGATGGCGCGGGCGAGCGCGATGCGCTGGCGCTGGCCGCCGGAGAGGGTCAGGCCCTGTTCCCCGACCTTGGTGTCCCAGCCGGCGGGCAGGGCATCGATGAAGGCCTCGGCCTGGGCGGCGCGGGCGGCGGCCCGGACCTCCTCGTCGCCGGCGTCCGGACGCCCGTAGGCGATGTTGGCGCGGATGGTGTCGGAGAAGAGGAAGGAGTCCTCGGGGACGAGTCCGATCGCGGCGCGCAGGGAGTCGTACGTCAGCTCGCGCACGTCGTGGCCGCCGACGCGGACGGTACCGGCGTCCGCGTCGTAGAACCGGGGCAGGAGCAGGGAGACGGTGGACTTGCCGCTGCCGGAGGCGCCGACGACGGCGACGGTCTCGCCCTCGGCGATGGTCAGCGAGAACCCGTCGAGGACGGGGCGCTCGGGGTCGTAGCCGAAGCGGACGTCCTCGAACTCGACGGTGGCGGGCGCGTCCGCGGGCAGTTCCCGTTCGCCCTCGCGGATCGCGGGTTCGGTGTCGATGAGGTCGAAGACCCGCTCGACGCCGGCGCGGGCCTGCTGGGCGACGGTCAGGACCATGGCGAGCAGGCGGACGGGGCCGACGAGCTGGGCGAGGTAGGTGGAGAAGGCCACGAAGGTGCCGAGGGTGACCTGGCCGCGGGTGGCCATCCAGCCGCCGAGGCCGAGCATCGCCACCTGGGCGAGGGCGGGGACGGCCTGGAGGGCGGGGGTGTAGCGGGAGTTCATCCGGATGCCGCGCATCCGCCCGCCGAACAGGCGGCGGCCGGCCTCGCGGAGCTTGCCGGTCTCCTGCTCCTCCTGCCCGAAGCCCTTGACGACGCGGACGCCCGTCACGGCCCCGTCGACGACGCCGGCGACGGCGGCCGCCTGGCCCTGGGAGTACCAGGTGGCGGGGAAGAGCCTGCGGCGGCTGCGCTGGGCGATGAACCACAGGGCAGGGGCCATCAGCAGGGCGATCAGCGTCAGCAGCGGCGAGAGCCACAGCATGACGCCGAGGGATATCCCGAAGAGGAGGAAGTTGCCGATGGTCATGGGCAGCATGAACAGCAGGCCCTGGATCAGCTGGAGGTCGGTGGTGGCCCGCCCGATGACCTGACCGGTCGACAGCTCGTCCTGCCGGCGCCCGTCGAGGCGGGCGATGGTGTCGTACATGTCGGTGCGCAGGTCGTGCTGCACGTCGAGGGCGAGCCGGCCGCCGTAGTAGCGGCGTACGTACGTCAGCACGTAGACGAGCACGGCCGCGCCTATGAGCAGGCCCGCCCAAGGGGTCATGCTCCGGGTCTTGTCCCCGATGACGTCGTCGATGATCACCTTGGTGACCAGCGGTACGAGCGCCATGACGGCCATGCCCGCCAGCGAGGACCCGAGCGCGAGCAGCACGTTGACCTTGTACCGCCAGGTGTAGGCGGTCAGCCGCCTGCCCCAGCCCTGTTTCCCGCCGGCCGCCGTCACGTGATCGCCTCCCCGTAGGTCCTGCTCTGCCGCCTCCCCCAACGCCCCGACCGGCGGATTTCATCCCCCCGCAACAATCGCACTGCCGTCCGGGCAAGGCACGCGAGCTTCCCCCGACCGGGTGTCGAGCCCCGCTCGACCACGTGCCGGCGCCCCCGGCCCTTCGGGGCGCGGGGGCGCAGGGGGGCGGGTACGTGTGCCGCCGGGTCAGGCCAGGTGGGTGGGGGCGAACATGGCGAGGGTGGTCGGGAGGACCAGGACGGAGGGGCCCGGGGTCTTCAGGGCGCGGGCGAGGTCCGTGCCGAGCGTCTCGGGGGTGGTGGCGGCGGCCGGGACGCCGAAGGAGGCCGCCAGGGCGACGAAGTCGGGCCGGGTCAGTTCCGTCCCGGCGGTGCGGCCGTCGAAGGCGTCGGTCATGTACTCGCGCAGGATGCCGTAGCCGCCGTCGTCCACGATCAGCCAGGTGACGTCCAGGTCGTGCTGGCGGGCCGTGGCCAGTTCGGCGATCGAGTACATGGCCCCGCCGTCGCCCGAGACGGCGAGGACCGGGGTGTCCGGTTCGGCGACGGCCGCGCCGAGGGCCGCCGGGAAGGCGTAGCCGAGGCCGCCCGCGCCCTGCGCGGAGTGCATCGTGTTGGGGTGCTTCGGGTCGAAGGCCGACCACGCCCAGTAGGACAGGATCGTCATGTCCCAGAAGGAGGGGGAGCGGGGCGGCAGGGCCTTGCGGATGGCGGCGAGGAGGTCCTGTTCGCGCTTCAGGTCCTGGCCGGCGAGTCGCTCGGCGACGGCGGCGAGGAGCGCGCGCACCCGCTCGGGGGCCTGCTCGTCGGTGCGGGGTTCGACGGTCTCCAGGAGGGCCTGGAGGGCGAGGCGGGCGTCGGCGTGGATGCCGAGGGCCGCGTGGTTGGACTCCAGCTTGCCGAGGTCGGCCTCGATCTGGACGACCCGACCCGTGGGGAAGAACGTGTGGTAGTTCGAGGACAGCTCGCCGAGCCCCGAGCCGACGACCAGCAGGACGTCGGCGTCCTCCAGGAAGTCGGTGGTGTGCCGGTCCTCCAGCCAGGACTGGAGGGACAGCGGGTGGTTCCAGGGGAAGGCGCCCTTGCCGCCGAAGGTGGTGACGACGGGGGCGTCCAGGCGTTCCGCGAGCTGCTTCAGCTTGCCCGCCGCGTCGGCGCGTACGACGCCGCCGCCGGCGATGATGACCGGGCGGGAGGCGTTCGAGAGCCAGTGCGCGGCCAGCGCCGTCAGCTCGGGGCGCGGGGCGAGCTCGTGGGGGGTCGCGTCCATGCCCGTGACCTGCGGCAGGACCGTTTCCGCACGCAGTACGTCCTCGGGGATCTCCACCCAGACCGGGCCGAAGGGCGCCGTCAGCGCCGATTCCCAGGCCTCGGCGATCACCGAGGGGATCTGCGAGGGGGTGCGGGCGAGGTGGACGGACTTCACCACGTCCCGGAAGGAGGCCGCCTGGTCGCGCAGCTCGTGCAGGTGGCCCCGACGGCCCCCGCCCAGTCCCGGGGTCGGGACCTGGGAGGAGATCGCGAGGACCGGCGCGGAGCCGGCCGCCGCCTCGGCGAGCGCGGGCAGCGCCGTCAGCGCGCCCGGCCCGGTGGACAGCAGCAGCGGCACGGCCTCGCCGGTGAGGCGGCCGTACGCGTCGGCCGCGAAGCCGGCGTTGTTCTCCACCCGGAGGGTGACCAGGCGCAGGTCGGAGCGGCCGACCGCGTCGAAGAGGGCGAGGGCGTGCTGCCCCGGCAGACCGAAGGCGGTGGTCGCGCCGAGGCCGCGCAGCGTCTCCACGACCAGGTCCCCGCCCGTGCGGCCCGGTGGCGGCGCCAGGGCGGCCGCCGTCTGGGCCTCGGTGGGACGGAGTACCAGGTCGTGGTCGTGCGTCACGGGAGCTCGTTCGCCCTTCCTGCTGCGCGCTCGCGCCCTCGCGCGTTCGCTACTTCGCCTTCGCCGCCGCGATCTGACGGCTCATGATCGTGGTGAGCTCGTACGCGGTGTGCGAGGCCGCGACCGAGGTGATCTCGGCGTGATCGTACGCCGGGGCGACCTCGACGACGTCGGCCGAAACCAGGTTGCAGGAGGACAGGCCCCGGATGATCTCCAGCAGCTCGCGGGAGGTCATGCCGCCCGCCTCGGGGGTGCCGGTGCCGGGCGCGTGTGCCGGGTCGAGCACGTCGATGTCGATGGAGATGTAGAGCGGGCGGTCCCCGATGCGCTGGCGCAGCTGGTCGGCGACCTCGTCGGCGCCGCGCCGGTAGACGTCGGCGGAGGTCACGATGCCGAAGCCCATCTTGGCGTCGTCGTCGAGGTCCTGCTTGCCGTACAGCGGGCCGCGCGTGCCGACGTGGGAGAGGGCCTCGGTGTCGAGGATGCCCTCCTCGACGGCGCGGCGGAACGGCGTGCCGTGGGTGTACTCGGCGCCGAAGTAGGTGTCCCAGGTGTCGAGGTGCGCGTCGAAGTGGAGCAGGGCGACGGGGCCGTGCTTCTTGGCGACGGAGCGCAGCAGGGGCAGGGCGATGGTGTGGTCGCCGCCGAGGGTCATCAGGCGGGAGCCGGAGGACAGCAGCTCGTCGGCGGCGGCCTCGACCGTCTCGACGGCCTCGTTGATGTTGAAGGGGTTCACGGCGATGTCACCGGCGTCCGCGACCTGCGCGAGGGCGAACGGGGAGGCGTCCTGCGCCGGGTTGTACGGGCGCAGCAGGCGGGAGGCCTCGCGGATGGCGTTGCCGCCGAAGCGGGCGCCGGGGCGGTAGGAGACGCCGGAGTCGAAGGGCACGCCGACGACGGCGACGTCGGCGGAGCCGACCTCGTCCAGGCGGGGCAGCCGGGCGAAGGTCGCCGGGCCCGCGTAGCGCGGGATGCGGGAGGAGTCGACGGGGCCGCGCGGCTGCGTGCTCATGGGGTGCCCTTCTGGTGGTCCTACGGTGCGGTCCTTCGAGCGTAAGCGGACACCTCGGGCATACGAAGTGTACGTTTCATCCATCAGCCCCCTCTTTTGTGTACGGAGTATCCATGGAAGCCGCGCCCCCCACGCCGCCGGTCGCCCTCGGGGCCCTGCTGCGCGACCGGGAGCTGGGGCTGCTCCGGCTCGCCGGCCCCGCCGAGGCGGACGTGCACGGGGTGCACGCCTCGGAGATGGCGGACCCCTCGCCGTACGTGCTGGGCGGCGAGCTGCTGCTGACCGCGGGCGCCGAACCGGCCGGGGCGGGCGGGGACGCGGCCGAGGCGGAGGCGTACGTGGCGCGGCTGGCGCGGGCCGGGGTGGCGGCGGTCGGGTTCGGGGTCACGCCGGTGCACGCGACGGTGCCGCGGGCGCTGGCCGAGGCCTGCGCCCGGCACGGGCTGCCGCTCGTCGAGGTGCCGCCGCGGACGCCGTTCGCCGCGGTGGGCCGGGCGGTGTGGCGGCTGATGGCGGAGGCCCGGACCGGTGAGCTGCGCCGGGTGGCCGAGGCGCAGCAGGCCCTGGCGGCGGCGGCCGCGCGCCCGGACCCGGTGGCGGCGGTCCTGTCCCGCCTGGCGGCGGCCCTGGGCGGCTGGGCGGCGCTGATCACCCCCGGCCCGGGCCCGACCCCCGCACCCCCCGGCGCGACCCCGTCCCCCCGGGAGACGACGGCGCCGACGGAACCCGGCGGCGGGCCCGGCCGCGGCTTCGCGGACGCCGCCGGGGCCACGTCGCCCGGCCCGGGGGCCCCGCGCACCACCGCGGCCTTCGCGACGCCCGGCGCCGGGCCCGCGCGCCCGACCGGAGTCGCGGGACCGGCCGGAGCCACCGCCGCGCCCCGGAGCGGGGCGGCGGGGGCGAACGCCGCCGGGGGCTCGTCGCCCGGCCCGGGGGCCCCGCGCACCGCCGCCTCCGCTGCGCCCTGCGCCGGGGTGGCGCCGGGGGCGGAGGCCCGGCGGGCGGTGGAGGCGTTGGCGGCCCGGGTGGCCTCGGGGGGCGCGGCCACCGCCACCGACGTGCTGGGCGGGGCGCACCTGTCGGCGTACGCCGTCGGCGGCGGCCGAGTGCTGGCGCTGGCCGCGCCGACCCGGGCGCCGGGGGACCACACCATCGCCTCGGCCGGGTCGGTGCTGCTGACCCTGCTGACCGCGGACCGCCCGGCCGGGGACGAGGCCGCCGCCCTGACCCGGCTGCTGCTCGACGGCGACCCGGCGACGGCCCTGGGCCCGGGCCCCTGGTACGCCGTCCACGCCCGGGGCGGCGCCGATCCGCGGGAGCTCGCCGCGGCGCTGGGCACCGTACTGCTGGACCCGCGCGGGGACGGCGTACGCCTGCTCACCGACCGGGAGCCGGCCGCCCGGCCCGGCTGGCGCCTCGGGGTGAGCGCCCCGGCGGCGCCCGGGGAACTGCCCGGGGCCGACGCGCAGGCACGGCGGGCCCTGGAGCGCGCCGAGGCGGCCCGCACCCCGCTCGCCCGCCACACCGAGCCCGGCCTCGCGGGGCTGGTCGGCGAGGCCGAGGCCCGCGCGCACGCCGAGGCCCTGCTCGCGCCCCTCTCCCCCGCCCTGCGCGCGACCCTGCGCGCCTGGCTGGCCCACCACGGCGGCTGGGACCGCGCGGCCGCCGCCCTGGAGTTGCACCGCAACACCGTGCGCCAACGGATCGCCCGCTGCGCCGGCCTCCTGGACCTCGACCTGGACGACCCCGACACCCGGATGGAGCTGTGGTTCGCCCTGCGCCACGCGGGGCCCCCGACCGGCTGACGGCGGGGCGGAGGCGGGCCGCGCCCCTACGATGTGCCGCATGTCCGGCATGTCCGTATCGGCGTGGGGGCGGGGCTCCCGCGCGCGGCGCGCGCCCGAGGGACGGGCCCTCGGCGGGCGCCTCGCACCGGCGGCCCGGTTGCTGGTGTGCGCCGTCCTCCCCTGGTACCTGTGCGTGTGGCTCGGCACGAGCACCGCGCCCGTGCCCGCCGCCCTGCCCGCGGTGCTGATCCTGCGCGACGACGTGTTCGCGGCGCCCCGCATGGCGCTGGACCGCCTGGTGGGGGTGGTGGTGGGCGTGCTGGTGAGCGTGGCCGTCCTGCACTGGCTGCCGGCGGGGCGGCCGCTGTCGTTCCCGGTCCTGATGGTGTGCGCCACGGCCGGGATGTACCTGTTGCGCCGCGGCGGCTCCCCCAACCAGCAGGTGCTGGTCAGCGCCCTGGTGATCTACTCCACCCCCGTGGCCGGCTACCCGCTGGCCCGCCTGGAGGAGAGCGCGGTCGGCATCGCCGTGGTGGCGCTGCTGGGGCCGCTGCTGTGGCCCCCCGACCCGTTCCGAGAGGCGGCCGCCGGGCTGGAGGCGTACCGCCTGGCGCTCGGGGCCCGGTTGGAGCGGCTCGCGGCGCACGCCGCCGCCGGGTCCGCGGCGCCCGGGCCCGCAGGGCTCGTGAACCCGTCGCCGCTGTGGCACCGGGCGCACGAGGTGTCCGCCGTCCTGGACCGCAGGACGGGCCGCACCCTGCTGCTGCCCCCGCGACGGCCCGCTCCCGGCCGCTCCGCCACGCTGCGCGCCCGGCTGCGCCTGGCGGCCCGGACGGCGCCCGCCCTGCTGTTCCTCGCCCGGGAGCTGGAGGCCCGTACGCCGGACCCGGCCGTCCGGGCGCTGGCCCCGGCGATCGGGGCGAGCGCGCGGGCGGTGGACCTGGCGCTGCGCGGCGAGGAGCACACGGCCGCGCTGGAACGGGCCCTGGCCCTGGAGGCGGAGCACCGGGCGGCCCACCCGGCGCGCCGCGACGTCGTCCTGCGCGCCGGACTCGGGCTGACCCACGCGGTGTTGGCCGAGCACCCGGTCGCGGCGCCGTCCGGGTGCCGGCCCGAAGGCCCGCCCGGGCATCCGCCCCAAGGCCCGCCCGGCCACCCGCCCGAGGAACCGGCGCCGCCGACCGGCTGAGGTCCGTACCCCGATGTGGCGGGGCTCGCGTTCCGGACATCTGGACAGGATCCACAACCCGCCGGTAACTTAATCTGAGCAAGCGCTTAGCCAAGGCGGCGGACCGCCGCGACCGAAGGGAGCCCGGCCGTGCGCCGTACCGTTTTCAACGAGGACCACGAGGCGTTCCGCGAGACGATCCGCGACTTCATCGAGTCCGAGGTCGTCCCCGTCTACGACGACTGGTTCCAGGCCGGCCAGGCGCCCCGCGACTTCTACTACAAGCTCGGCGAGCTGGGCATCTTCGGCATCAACGTCCCCGAGGAGTTCGGCGGCGCGGGCCTGGACACCCACAAGTTCGAGGCCGTCCTCTACGAGGAGACCTCCCGCGCGGGCGTCAACTTCGGCGGCTCCGGCGTCCACGTGCTGCTCGCCCTGCCCTACATCAAGATGCTCGCCACCGACGAGCAGAAGAAGCGCTACCTGCCGAACTTCGTCTCCGGCGAGGAGATGTGGGCCCTGGCGATGACCGAGCCGGGCACCGGCTCCGACGTCGCGGGCATGAAGACCACCGCCAGGCTCTCCGAGGACGGCACCCACTACGTCCTCAACGGCTCCAAGACCTTCATCACCGGTGGCGTCCACGCCGACCGCGTGATCGTCTGCGCCCGCACCTCCGCCCCGAGCGAGCAGGACCGCCGCTTCGGCATCTCCCTGTTCGCCGTGGACACCAAGTCCGAGGGCTACTCCATCGGCCGCAAGCTGGACAAGCTGGGCCTGCGCACCTCGGACACCGCCGAGCTGGCGTTCGTCGACGTGAAGGTGCCGGTCGAGGACCTCCTCGGCGAGGAGAACAAGGGCTTCTACTACCTCGGCGCGAACCTGCCCTCCGAGCGCTGGGGCATCGCCTTCGGCGCCTACGCGCAGGCCAAGGCCGCCATCCGCTTCGCCCAGCAGTACGTGACCGACCGCACCGTCTTCGGCAAGCCGGTCGCCCACTTCCAGAACACCAAGTTCGAACTGGCCTCCTGCCAGGCCGAGGTGGACGCCGCCGAGGCCGTCGCCGACCGCGCCCTGGAAGCCCTGGACGCCGGCGAGCTGACCGCCGCCGAGGCCGCCTCCGCGAAGCTGTTCTGCACCGAGGTCGCCCACCGCGTCATCGACAAGTGCCTCCAGCTGCACGGCGGCTACGGCTACATGAACGAGTACCCGATCGCCCGCCTGTACGCCGACAACCGCGTGAACCGCATCTACGGCGGCACCAGCGAGGTCATGAAGTCCATCATCGCGAAGTCCATGGGTCTGTAAGTCCCCCCGGGGCGCTTACTCCACCTCCATGAACGAGGCTTTGACGACGCTCCTCGACCTGCTCGACCTGGAGCAGATCGAGGAGAACATCTTCCGCGGTACCAGCCGTTCGGCGCTGGTACCGCGGGTCTTCGGCGGTCAGGTCGCGGCCCAGGCGCTGGTCGCGGCCGGCCGTACGGTCCCCGCGGACCGCACGGCGCACTCGCTGCACTCGTACTTCCTGCGCGCCGGGGACGCCGGCGCGCCCATCGTGTACTCGGTGGACCGGATCCGCGACGGGCGCTCCTTCACCACCCGGCGGGTCGTCGCCGTCCAGCACGGCCAGCCGATCTTCCACCTCTCGGCGTCGTTCCAGACGTACGAGGAGGGCCTCGACCACCAGAGCGCCATGCCGGACGCCCCGGACCCCGAGACCCTGCCGACGGCCGCCGAGTCCCTGCCCGCCTACCGGGAGATCTTCCGGGACGCGGGGACGGTCGAACGCCTCCTCGACGCGCGCGCCGCCGTCGACCTGCGCTACGCCACCACCCCGCCGTGGGGCAGCGTGGGCGAGCCGGTGGAGCCGCGCACCCAGGTGTGGTTCCGCACGGCGGGCAAGCTGGAGAGCGACGATCCGCTGCTGCACACCTGCCTGGCCACCTACGTGTCCGACATGACGCTGCTGGACTCGGTGCTGCTCGCGCACGGCCGGGGCGGATGGGCCGTCGGCGACGTGGTGGGCGCCTCCCTGGACCACGCGATGTGGTTCCACCGCCCCTTCCGCGCCGACGAATGGCTCCTCTACGACCAGGAGTCGCCCTCGGCCTCCGCCGGGCGGGGCCTCGGCCAGGCCCGGATCTGGACGCAGGACGGCCGGCTGGCCGTCACCGTGATCCAGGAGGGCGTCGTGCGGGTGCCGCGGGCCTGACCCGTCGCCGCGCCGCCCGCACGGGCACCCGTATCGGACATACCGTCACTTCATGACCGACAGCGGAACACCGGAGACGGGGTCGGCCGCCCGGGCGTCCGGCACGGACCCGGGCGAGAGCGTGGGCACGGTGGTCGTCGCCGTGATCACCAACCTCGGGATCGCCGCCGCCAAGGCGCTCGGCGGGGTCGTCAGCGGATCGAGCGCGATGCTCTCCGAGGCCGCGCACTCGGTGGCCGACACGGTCACGGAGGTCCTGCTGCTCGCCTCCCTCAAACGCGGCGCGAGACCGGCGGACGAGGCGCACCCGCTGGGGTACGGACCCGAGCGGTACGTGTGGGCGCTGCTGGCCGCGGTCGCCACGTTCGTGGGCGGCGCCGTCTTCGCCGTCTACGACGGCGTCCACACCCTGACGCACGGGGAGGAGCCGGGCGACCCGACGCTCTCGTACGTCGTCCTGGCCGTCGCCGCCGTGTTGGAGGGCTACTCCCTGCTGGTCGCCTGGCGGCAGATGCGCGCCGAGGCGGCGCGGCTGCGGGCGCCGTTCGCCGTGTACGTGAAGCACACCCCGGACACGGCGGTGAAGGCCGTGTTGTTGGAGAACGTCGCCGCGCTGATCGGCCTCGCGCTGGCTGCGGGCGGACTCCTGGGGGCCCAACTGACCGGTTCGGGGGTCTACGACGGGGTGGCGTCGCTGCTGATCGGGCTGCTGCTGGTGGCGGTGGCCTGGGAGCTGGGGCGCTCGAACGCCGGGTACCTGATCGGGCGTCCGCTGCCGCCCGGGATGCGGGCGGCGGTCCGCGAGGAACTGCTGTCGGTGCCGCACATCGAGGGGGTGCTGGAGCTGACCACCCTCGTGCAGGGCCCCGACGAGGTGCTGATCGCCGCGAAGATCGACTTCCACGACCTGGCCTCGGCCCGCCAGGTGGAGGCGGCGTGCGAGGACGCGGAGGACCAGCTGCGGGAGGTCTTCCCGGCGATCCGCCGCGTCTACCTGGACCCGACGCCGGGCCCGACGCCGCATCCGGGCCCGGGGCCCGGCTCGGGCCCGGGCCCCGGATCCCGTCCCGGACCGGATCCGGGCGGGGCCGCACGGGAACGACCCTGCGTCATCTGACAAATGTAACGACATATCAAGGTGCTCCTCCTTCTGCCGGTTGACGCCCCGTTCGTCCTGGCGGAGGAGGTGGACGGCGAGGTGCCCCGGCCAGACTCGTGGTGTCCCTGATCGCCGGGCCCCGACGGGGCCACCGACGAGGAGCCGCCGTGCGTCCCACCCGTCCTGCCGACCGCACCTCCGCCACCGCCCCGACCGCCGACCGGGCCGCGGTCCGGCCCGCGCGCCGGCTGCGCCGCACCGTCGCGGCGGGCGCCGTGACCGTCGCCCTGCTGGCGGGTCTCGCGCCGGCCGCGACGGCCGCCGACCGCGCCGACGGGCGCAGCGCCTCGGCCACCGAACGCCGGCTCGACCGGGACGGGCTGCGCACCGGCCTGGACAGGATCCACGAGGCGGGCATCTTCGGCGTCTACTCCTCGGTCCGTGACGGCCGCGAGCGCTTCGACGGCGCCTCCGGTGTCGCCGACGTGGACACCCGCCGCCCGGTCCGCGCCGACATGCGCCACCGCGTCGGCAGCGTCACGAAGACCTTCACCTCCGTCGCCGTGCTCCAGCAGTCGGCGAAGGGCCGCATCGGGCTCGACCGGCCCGTCGGCGACTACGTGCCCGAGCTGGTGCCGGGCGAGCGGGGCCGCAAGGTCACCGTGCGCATGCTGCTGAACCACACGAGCGGCATCTCCGACTACATCCTGGACGCCTTCCCCTCCCTGGAGCAGAAGAACACCACGGAGAGCCTGGACGAGTTCCGCCACCGCACGATCGCGCCGACCGAGCTGATCCGCTTCGGTCTGGCCCGGCCCCAGGTCAACGAGCCCGGCGCCAAGTGGTCCTACTCCAACACCAACTACATCGTGCTGGGCGAGATCCTGCGCGAGGTGACCGGTCAGGACCCCGAGCGGCTGATCACCAAGGACGTCATCCGCAAGGCGGGCCTGCGCGACACCTACTTCCCGGGCACCGACCCGCGGATCCGGGGCGCGCACTCCAAGATGTACGAGAACTTCTACGGGCTGATCGACCCGCCGCGCGACTACAGCGACTACAACATGACCTGGGCGGGCACCGCCGGCGCGCTCGTCTCCACCACGCAGGACCTCAACACCTTCTACCGGGCGCTGCTGACGGGCGATCTGCTGCCGCGCCGACAGCTGGATCAGATGCGCACCACCGTCGAGGTCAGGGACCCGGCGGGCAAGGTGGCCATGCACTACGGTCTCGGCATCTACACCATGGACACGCCGTGCGGTCCGGTCTGGGGGCACGACGGGGGCGTGTGGGGCGCCGGCACCTGGAGCCTGTCGAGCCCGGACGGGTCCCGCCAGTTCAGCATCGGCTACAACCTGATGAAGTACCAGCGCGTCGACGAGACCGGCACCGTCTTCCTGCCCCACCCGGCCGACGCGGCCGTGGTGGACTACATGGGCCTCGCCCTGTGCGGCAAGACCGCGCCGACCCCCGCTCCGAAGGGGGCGGCGCCCGCGTCCCCCGAGCGCCGGGCCCCCGCTCCGGCCGCTCCGGCACCGTCCGCGCCGACGCGCCCGACGCTCCCGAAGACCGGACCGGCGCTGCCCGCGCCCCTGGCGGCTCCGCTGCGCTGAGCCCGGACGATCGGGCTCAGTCCCACCAGAACGACCAGTGCGAGCTGCCCGCCACGCCCTCCTCGGCGTAGGCCGCGACCGTGCCGGACCCCTGCCACACGTTGTCCGGGCAGAACGCGAAGTGCTCCGCGGCCACGGCCAGGACGTCGGCGGGGGTCCGGGGCGGGGCCGCCACGTACAGGTCGAGCCGGTCGAAGCCGAGGGCGAGCAGCCGGGCGCCGAAGCGGTCCTCCCAGGAGCGCAGGACGGCGCTGATCCTGGCGGTGTCGCCCTCGTGGTTCACCGGACCGGACCAACCGAGGACGGCCGGTACGTCGGCGGGGCGGGCGGCGGGTACGAGCGCCAGGCGCGGCCGGCCGAACCAGCCCTCGGCGAGCAGCGCGCGGGCCGTCGCCCGCGCCCCGGCCTCGGGGTTCCCCTCGGGATCGGGGGCCCCGTGCGGGGCCAGGGGCGGGCGGGCGCGGCCGAAGGGGGCGATCAGCTCCTCGCCCTCGGCGCCCTCCTCGGGGTCGGGGACCACCGCGTCCCAGTACTCCCCCAGCACCGCCTCGGCGTCGTGGTCGTCGGGGTCGGAGGCCCGGCCCGGGTCCAGGGCCCCCGTGCGCCACCACTCCTCCAGGTTCGGGCGGTCGTGGAGCAGGACGGGGGTGAGCCCGGGGGGCACGGACCGTCCGCCCGCGGGGTCCTCCACCGGCCCGTCGGACAGCCACAGCAGCGGCTCCGGGCGGCGACGGCGCAGCAGCGGCCGGCGGCGCGCGGGGCGGGTGATCAGGGTGCCGGGCGGCAGGCCGGGGGCGTCGGCGCGGGCGAGCAGTGCGCGGCGGGGGTCCGGCGGGCGGGGCGGATCGGCGGCTTCGCTCATGGCGGCGACGCTAGCCGCCGCCACCGACACCGGGCCGGGTCCGCGTCGGGCGTGCCCGACGGGCGGTCACACGGCCGGCTTGTCCTTCAGCTTGGTCCACACGGTGCGCAGGGCGGCTATGTCGGCGTCGTCGAGCCGGTCGTCGAAGACCTCGGCGAGGGCTTCGCGGCGGGTGGCGTCGGCCTCCGCGTAGGCCCGGCGGCCGGCTTCGGTGAGGGCGATGCGCACGGACCGGGCGTCGGTCGGCGAGGGGACGCGCTCGACCAGGCCGCGGGCCTGGAGGGAGTCGGCGACGCGGGAGACCTGGCTGCGGCTGAGCAGCGTCTTGGCGCCCAGTTCGGAGGAGGCGATCGGCTCGTCGTGGGCGTGCAGCCACAGCATGACCTCGAACCAGGACAGCGGCAGGTCGTGCCGCCGGGTGAGGGCCTGGTCGACCCGGGCGGTCAGGGTCGTACCGGCCCAGACGAGACCGTAGAAGGCGTGGTCGCGCGGGGTGAGACCCGCCGAGGTCAGCTCGTTGTTCGCCATGGTCACAGGATACCGGGGTTGCGTGCACACGCACACACCTCCTAATGTGTGTGTGCACGCACAGACATGCCCCCAGGGCCCGCCCCCATGAACCACCCCGTCGGGAGACCCCACATGACCTCCGCCAAGACCGTCCTCGTCACCGGTACCTCCACGGGCATCGGCCTCGCCGCGGCCGTCGCCGCCGCCGAGGCCGGGCTGCACGTCATCGCCACCATGCGCGACACCGGCCGGGCCGACGCCCTGCGCGCGGCCGCCGCCGAGGCCGGGGTCACCGACCTCGTACAGGTCAAGCGCCTGGACGTGACCGACGCGCGGTCCGTGGCCACGTGCGTCGCCGAGGTCGTCGCCGAACACGGGCACCTCGACGCCGTCGTGAACAACGCGGGCGCGGGCTTCGTCGGCACCATCGAGCGGCACGACATGGAGCGGGTCCGCGAGGTGATGGAGGTCAACTTCTTCGGCGTCGTCGAACTGACCCGGGCGGCCCTGCCGCACCTGCGCGCCTCGGGCGGCCGGGTCGTCACCGTGACCAGCGTCGGCGGCGTCGTCGGCCAGCCGTTCAACGAGGCCTACTGCGCGGCCAAGTTCGCCGTCGAGGGGTTCATGGAGTCCCTCGCCCCGGTCGCCGCGAGCACCGGCGTACAGGTCGCCGTCGTCGAACCGGGGGCCGTCTCCAGCGAGTTCGTGGCCAACGTGGGCCTCGACGTGCCGACCCTGCTCGCCGAGGCCGGTCCGTACGCGCCCGCCCTGCGGGGGTACATCGACCACGCCATGGAGGCCTTCGGCAGCCGCCCCCAGACCCCGCGGGAGGCGGCGGCGCCGGTCGTCGAGGCGCTCACCGCCGAGACGGTGCCCTTCCGGATCCAGACCTCCGACTGGGCGCGGGGCTTCCTCGCGCCCAAGCTGGCCGACCTCGACGGTTCGGCCGTCCAGGGGATCACCCGCGGCTGGCTCGCCTGACCGTTCGCCGGGGGGGGCGGGCCGGGCCCGCCCACAGCGGGCCGCCCCGCAGCGCCGTCCTACAGCAGGCCGGCCGCCGAGAGCAGGTAGGCGACCATCGGGTCGTAGAAGCGCGGGTCGCGCACGTGGTCGTCCAGCGGGACCGCCACCTGGAGGGTGCCCTCCGCCTCGGCGAGGAACAGCGCCGGGTCGTTGCAGTCGGCGTACCCCACCGCGTCCACCCCGCGCTGCGCGGCGCAGCCCGCCCAGCCGTGGTCGGCGACGACGAGGTCCGGCTGCGGTCGGCCCTGCGCGGCGAGCGCGTCCAGGATCGCCGCCATCGGCGCCGGCGAGTGGGTGTGCCACAGGGTCGCGCCCCGCTCCAGCACGGCCACGTCGGCGAACTGCCACACCGAGCCCTCGTCGGCGACGAGCCCCTGCGGGATGACCACGATCTCGCAGCCCGTGGCGCGCAGGGCGGCGGCCGTGGCCCGGTGGACGTCGAGCAGGCCCCCGGGGTGGCCGGTGGCGAACAGCACGCTGTGGCGGTCGAGGGCCGCCTTGTGGAGCCGGGCCGCGAGCCGGTCGAGGGCGTCCACGGTCAGCTCGGGGTCGATGGTGTCCTGCCCGAAGCGGTAGGCGGCGTCGTCGACGACCCCGCAACGCTCGGCCATCACGGCCAGGACGTCCTGCTCGTCGGCCCAGCGGTCGCCGAGCTCCAGGCCCAGCCAGTAGTGCCGGTCTCCGTTGGCGAGCTTGCGGTAGTGGCTCAGGTTGTTCTCGCGCGGGGTGGCGACCTGTCCCGCGATGCGCGTGCGGACCAGGTGGTCGATGAGCTCGGCGCGGCTGGGTACGGGCGTCTCTATCGGCTTTGGCATGCGGCCATTCTGCCGCCGTCCAGCCGGAATCGTCCGCTCCGTCCCGAGCGGCGGACCGGGCGGCGGACCGAGCGGCGGACCGGGCGGCGGACCGAGCGGCGGACCGAGCGGCGGACCGGGCGGAGAACCGGCGAGGGACCGGGCGGCGGCGACCGCGACCGCGAGGAACCACCGAGGACCCCCCGAGGGCCCCCGAGGCCCCCCGAGGGACCTTGGGTCGATCGTCCGGCGCGTCAGCGCGAGAGCGCCGCGAAGGCCCCGTCCGCGAGGCGGCGCAGCAGCGATTCCGTCGCCTCCCGGCCGAGGGAGGCCAGGTGCGGGGTGGAGTTCAGCAGCCCGAAGACGGCGTGCACGCAGACCCGCACCTCCGCTTCGCCCACCCGGGGGTGCAGCTGCCGCACGACGTCCACCCACAGCTCCACGTACTGCCGCTGGAGCTGGCGCACGAGCTTGCGGTCGGCCTCGCGCAGCCGGTCGAGCTCGCGGTCGTGGAGGATGATCAGCGCCCGGTCGTCCAGCGCGAAGTCGACGTGGCCCTCGACGAGCGAGGCCAGCACCTCCTCCGGCCCGCCGGCCGCCTCCTCCACCCGTCGTCGACCGCCGGTCAGCAGCCGCTCGCTGATCCCGACGAGCAGCTCGGCGAGCATCGCGTCCTTGCCCGCGAAGTGCCGGTACAGGCCGGGGCCGCTGATGCCGACCGCGGCGCCTATCTCGTCCACGCCGACGCCGTGGAATCCGCGCTCCGCGAAGAGACGAGCGGCCTCACTGAGGATCTGCTCGCGACGGGTCGGGGCGGCCGCTCTGGTGCTCATGGGAATCCATTCTAGACAGGGCGGTTAGCGCTCGTTAACCTAAGACCCGCACGCGTTAACGCTCATTAACAAAGCATGCACCGAGCAAGGGAGCTCGACCGATGCAGCAGGCACCAGTGCTGACGAGCGCCGCGGACCCGGCGTCCGAGGCCTGGCGGACCAATGAGGCCGCCCACCGCGAGCTCGCCGAGGGCCTGCGCGCCCGGCTGGACGCGGCCCGGCTCGGCGGCGGCGAGAAGGCCCGCGCCCGCCACACCGCCCGGGGGAAGCTGCTTCCCCGCGACCGGGTGGACGCCCTCCTGGACCCGGGCTCGCCCTTCCTGGAGCTGGCCCCGCTGGCCGCCGAGGGCATGTACGGGGGCGCGGCCCCCGCCGCCGGGGTGATCGCGGGGATCGGCCGGGTCAGCGGCCGCGAGTGCGTGATCGTCGCCAACGACGCCACCGTCAAGGGCGGCACGTACTACCCGATGACGGTCAAGAAGCACCTGCGGGCGCAGGAGGTGGCCCTGGAGAACCGTCTCCCCTGCCTCTACCTGGTCGACTCCGGCGGCGCCTTCCTGCCCATGCAGGACGAGGTCTTCCCCGACCGGGAGCACTTCGGCCGCATCTTCTACAACCAGGCCCGCATGTCGGGCGCCGGGATCCCGCAGATCGCCGCCGTCCTCGGCTCCTGCACGGCGGGCGGCGCGTACGTCCCGGCGATGAGCGACGAGGCCGTCATCGTGCGCGGCCAGGGCACGATCTTCCTGGGCGGCCCGCCGCTGGTGAAGGCCGCCACCGGCGAGGTGGTCACGGCCGAGGAGCTGGGCGGCGGCGAGGTCCACTCCCGTACCTCCGGGGTGACCGACCACCTCGCGGAGGACGACGCCCACGCGCTGCGCATCGTGCGCAACATCGTGGCGACCCTGCCCGAGCGCGCGGCCCTGCCGTGGTCGGTGGAGGCTCCCGAGGAGCCGAAGGTGGACCCGTACGGCCTGTACGGCGCGGTCCCGGTCGACTCCCGCACCCCCTACGACGCCCGCGAGATCATCTCCCGGATCGTGGACGGCTCCCGCTTCCAGGAGTTCAAGGCGGAGTTCGGGCAGACCCTGGTCACCGGCTTCGCCCGGATCCACGGCCACCCGGTCGGGATCATCGCCAACAACGGCATCCTCTTCTCGGAGTCCGCGCAGAAGGGCGCCCACTTCATCGAGCTGTGCGACCAGCGCGGCATCCCGCTCCTGTTCCTCCAGAACATCTCCGGCTTCATGGTCGGCCGCGACTACGAGGCGGGCGGCATCGCCAAGCACGGCGCCAAGATGGTCACGGCCGTGGCCTGCGCCCGGGTCCCGAAGCTGACCGTGGTGGTCGGCGGCAGCTACGGCGCGGGCAACTACTCGATGTGCGGCCGGGCCTACTCGCCCCGCTTCCTGTGGATGTGGCCCAACGCCAAGATCTCCGTCATGGGCGGCGAGCAGGCGGCCTCGGTGCTGGCCACGGTCAAGCGGGACCAGATCGAGGGCGCGGGCCAGGAGTGGCCCGCCGAGGACGAGGAGGCCTTCAAGGCCCCGGTCCGGGCGCAGTACGAGGAGCAGGGCAACGCCTACTACGCGACCGCGCGGCTGTGGGACGACGGGGTCATCGACCCCATGGAGACCCGGCAGGTGCTGGGACTGGCCCTGACCGCGTGCGCGAACGCCCCGTTGGGCGAGTCGGGCTTCGGCATCTTCCGTATGTGACGTGTGACGTGAGGACCTCACTGATGTTCAGCACTGTTCTGGTCGCGAACCGGGGCGAGATCGCGGTCCGGGTCATCCGCACCCTGCGGGAGCTCGGGATCCGCTCCGTGGCCGTCTTCAGCGACGCCGACGCCGACGCCCGCCACGTACGGGAGGCCGACACGGCCGTCCGGATCGGCCCGGCGGCCGCGGCGGAGAGCTACCTGTCGGTGGAGAAGTTGATCGACGCCGCCCGGCGCACGGGCGCGCAGGCCGTCCACCCGGGCTACGGCTTCCTCGCCGAGAACGCCGTCTTCGCGGCGGCCTGCGCGGAGGCCGGACTGGCCTTCATCGGTCCGCCGGCCCCGGCGATCTCCCTGATGGGCGACAAGATCCGGGCCAAGGAGACGGTCCGGGCGGCCGGTGTCCCGGTGGTCCCCGGCTCCTCCGGCAGCGGCCTGAGCGACGGCGAACTGACGGCCGCGGCGCGGGAGATCGGCATGCCCGTGCTGCTGAAGCCCTCCGCGGGCGGCGGCGGCAAGGGCATGCGCCTGGTCCGCGACGAGGCCCTGCTCGGCGAGGAGATCGCGGCGGCCCGCCGCGAGGCCCGGTCCTCCTTCGGCGACGACACCCTGCTCGTGGAGCGGTGGATCGACCGGCCGCGCCACATCGAGATCCAGGTCCTGGCGGACGGCCACGGCAACGTGGTGCACCTGGGCGAGCGCGAGTGCTCGCTCCAGCGCCGCCACCAGAAGATCATCGAGGAGGCGCCCTCGGTCCTGCTGGACGAGAAGACCCGGGCGGCGATGGGCGAGGCCGCGGTGAACGCCGCGCGTTCCTGCGGGTACGTGGGCGCGGGCACGGTCGAGTTCATCGTCCCGGGCGAGGACCCCTCCGCGTACTACTTCATGGAGATGAACACCCGCCTCCAGGTCGAGCACCCCGTCACGGAGCTGATCACCGGCCTGGACCTGGTCGAGCAGCAGCTGCGGGTCGCCGCCGGCGAGCGCCTCGGCTTCGGGCAGGCCGAGGTCACCCTGACCGGCCACGCGATCGAGGCCCGCGTGTGCGCGGAGGACCCGGCGCGCGGGTTCCTGCCCTCCGGGGGCACGGTGCTGGCCCTGTCCGAGCCCTCCTCCGGGGGCGTGCGGACCGACTCCGGGCTGCTGGCCGGCGTACCGGTCGGCAGCACGTACGACCCGATGCTGTCGAAGGTGATCGCCTACGGTCCCGACCGGGCGAGCGCGCTGCGCACGCTGCGGGCCGCGCTGGCGGACACCGTGATCCTGGGCGTGCAGACCAACGCGGGCTTCCTGCGCCGGCTGCTGGCCCACCCCGAGGTGGTCTCGGGCGACCTCGACACCGGTCTGGTCGAGCGCGACCTGCCGACGCTCCTGCCCGCGGGGGTCCCGCCGGAGGTGTACGCGGCGGCCGCGCTGCTGTCCGTACCCGCCGCGCGGACGCCCGAGGGGCCGCGCGGGTGGCTCGACCCCTTCGACGCGCCGAGCGGCTGGCGCCTGGGCGGCACCCCGGCCTGGACGGTCCGCCACTTCCGCCTCCCGGGCCAGGACCCGGTCGAGGTCCGCACCCGCCCCTCGGACGGGCTGACGGAGCTCCTGCTCACCGAGGCCGGCACGGATCCGGCGTCGCCGGCGTACGGGGCCCGTGGCCGGATCGTGGCCCGCTCCGCCGACCGCGTCACCGTCGAACTCGACGGGGTCACCCACACCTTCGCCCACGCCGCCTCCCCCGAGGGGACCTGGCTGGGCCGCGAGGGCGACTCCTGGCACGTCCAGGGCCACGACCCGGTCACCGCGAGCCTGGGCGGCGCGGGCCGCTCCGGCGCCGACACGCTGGCCGCCCCGATGCCGGGCACCGTGACCGTCGTCAAGGTGGCCGTCGGGGACGCCGTGGCCGCCGGGCAGAGCCTGCTGGTCGTCGAGGCGATGAAGATGGAGCACGTCATCGCCGCCCCGCACGCCGGCACGGTCACCGAACTCGACGTCACCCCCGGCACCACCGTGGCCATGGACCAGATCCTGGCCGTGGTCACCCCCGAGGCGAGCGAGGAGGGCGCGTGAACGGCCTGCCCATGACGGTGCCCGCCGCCGGACTGCCCGCCCGGGTGCGGATCCACGAGGTCGGCGCCCGCGACGGACTGCAGAACGAGAAGACGGCGGTGCCGACCGAGGTGAAGGCGGAGTTCGTCCACCGCCTGGCCGCCGCCGGGCTGACGACCGTCGAGGCCACCAGCTTCGTGCACCCCAAGTGGGTGCCGCAGCTGGCCGACGCCGAGCGGCTCTTCCCGCTCCTGGCCGACGTGCCGGCCGACCTGCCCGTGCTGGTGCCCAACGAGCGCGGCCTGGACCGCGCGCTCGCCCTGGGCGCCACCCGGATCGCCGTCTTCGGCTCGGCCACGGAGACCTTCGCCGCGCGCAACCTGAACCGCACCGTCGACGAGTCCCTCGCCATGTTCGAGCCCGTCGTGGCCCGCGCCCGTCAGGAGGGGGCCCACGTCCGCGGCTACCTCTCGATGTGCTTCGGCGACCCCTGGGAGGGCGCGGTTCCCGTCGGGCAGGTCGTCCGCGTGGCCAAGGCCCTCCTCGACCTCGGCTGTGACGAGCTGAGCCTCGGCGACACCATCGGCGTCGCCACGCCCGGCCACGTGCGGGAGCTGCTCTCGGCCCTGAACGGCGCGGGCGTGGGCACCGACCGGGTCGGCGTCCACTTCCACGACACCTACGGCCAGGCCCTCTCCAACACCCTCGCCGCGCTCCAGCACGGCGTGACCACCGTCGACGCCTCCGCGGGCGGCCTCGGCGGCTGCCCGTACGCCAAGAGCGCCACCGGCAACCTCGCGACCGAGGACCTGGTGTGGATGCTCGACGGCCTCGGCATCGAGACCGGGGTCGACCTGGCCGCCCTCACCGCCACGAGCGTGTGGATGGCCGAACGGCTGGGACGCCCCAGCCCCTCCCGTACCGTCCGCGCCCTCTCCCACAAGGAGTAACGAACACCATGGCCCTCGACCACCGGCTCACCCCCGAGCACGAGGAACTCCGCCGCACCGTCGAGGCGTTCGCGCACGACGTCGTCGCGCCGAAGATCGGCGACCTGTACGAGCGCCACGAGTTCCCGTACGAGATCGTCCGCGAGATGGGCCGCATGGGCCTGTTCGGCCTGCCCTTCCCCGAGGAGTACGGCGGCATGGGCGGCGACTACCTCGCGCTCGGCATCGCCCTGGAGGAGCTGGCCCGCGTCGACTCCTCGGTCGCCATCACCCTGGAGGCGGGCGTCTCGCTCGGCGCCATGCCGATCCACCTGTTCGGCACCGAGGAGCAGAAGCGGGAGTGGCTGCCGAAGATGTGCTCCGGCGAGGTCCTCGGCGCCTTCGGGCTCACCGAGCCGGACGGCGGCTCCGACGCGGGCGGCACCCGCACCACGGCCGTCAAGGACGGCGACGAGTGGGTGATCAACGGCTCGAAGTGCTTCATCACCAACTCCGGCACCGACATCACCGGGCTGGTCACCGTCACGGCCGTCACGGGCCGCAAGGCGGACGGCCGTCCGGAGATCTCCTCGATCATCGTCCCGTCCGGCACGCCGGGCTTCACGGTGGCCGCGCCGTACTCGAAGGTCGGCTGGAACTCCTCCGACACCCGCGAGCTGTCCTTCTCCGACGTGCGCGTGCCGCTGTCGAACCTGGTGGGTCAGGAGGGGCGCGGCTACGCGCAGTTCCTGCGGATCCTGGACGAGGGCCGGATCGCGATCTCGGCGCTGGCCACCGGTCTCGCGCAGGGCTGCGTCGACGAGTCGGTGAAGTACGCGAAGGAGCGCAGGGCGTTCGGCCGGCCGATCGGCGACAACCAGGCCATCCAGTTCAAGCTGGCCGACATGGAGACGCGCGCCCACATGGCGCGCATCGGGTGGCGCGACGCCGCCTCGCGGCTGGTGGCCGGCGAGCCGTTCAAGAAGGAGGCGGCCATCGCGAAGCTGTACTCCTCCACGGTGGCCGTGGACAACGCCCGTGACGCCACGCAGATCCACGGCGGCTACGGGTTCATGAACGAGTACCCGGTGGCCCGCATGTGGCGGGACTCGAAGATCCTGGAGATCGGCGAGGGCACGAGCGAGGTCCAGCGCATGCTGATCGCCCGTGAGCTGGGCTTCACCGGCTGATCGATGGGCCGCGGAACACGCTGACGGCGAGGGGACCCGAAAATTATTAGGGTCCCCTTACTGTTTTGGGACAAGGTTAGGCTAACCTTCCCCACGAACGGCCTCGTGTCCCGTGGTCGCCCCTGCACGCACGAAAGCGGAATTCGACATGCCCAAGCCCAGAAGCTCCTTCCTCACCCGCCGCGGCCTCATCGCGACCGGCGGCGCCCTCGGGCTCGTCGCGGCCCTCGCGGCCTGCGGCGGCACCGACAAGGCGAAGGACGCCTCGGGCGACAAGGGCGCCACCGCCGCGGCGTCGGGCCCCTGGACCTTCAAGGACGACCTGGGCAAGGACGTCACCGCGAAGTCCACGCCGAAGAACATCGTCGCCTTCACCGGCACCGCCGCCGCGCTCTCCGACTACGGCGTCCAGGTCAAGGGCGTCTTCGGCCCGACCAAGCTGGCCGACGGCAAGCCGGACCCGCAGGCGGGCACGATGGACATCTCCAAGGTGGAGATCCTCGGCAACGTCTACGACGAGTTCAACGTCGAGAAGTACGCGGCCCTCCAGCCCGACCTGCTCGTCACCAACACCTGGGACGGCACGTACTGGTACGTCCCCGAGGCCTCCAAGGACAAGATCCTGAAGCTGGCCCCGGCCGCCGCCGTCGGCGTGGGCGGCAACGTGTCCATGGACACCGCCCTGGCCCGCACCGCGGAGCTCGCCAAGTCCCTGGGCGCGGACCTGAACGCCAAGAAGACCGCCGACGCCAAGGCCCGCTTCGAGGCCGCCTCCGCCAAGCTGCGCGAGGCCACCAAGGCCAACCCGGGCATCAAGGTGCTCGTCGGCTCCGGCGCGGACCAGATGTTCTACGTCTCCACCCCGAAGACCTCCGCGGACCTGAAGTACTTCGAGTCCCTCGGCGTCGAGTTCGTCGCCCCCGAGCAGGACAAGCTGGACGCGGGCGGCTTCTTCGAGAGCCTCAGCTGGGAGAACGCCGGCAAGTACAAGGCCGACGTCGTCCTCCTGGACAACCGCAGCGCCACCCTCCAGCCCGAGGCCCTGAAGTCCAAGCCCACCTGGGCCGAGCTCCCCGCCGTCAAGGCCGGTCAGGTCGCGCCGCGCGTGACCGAGCCGATCTTCTCGTACGAGAAGTGCGCCCAGATCCTGGAGGACCTCGCGAAGACCATCCAGAACGCCAAGAAGGTCGGCTGACCCTCGGCCTGATCCACGGCGCCGGCCGCGCCACACCGCAATCCCTGGGGGGACTCTCCGCATGACCGCCACCGCGTCCGACATCCCGGCCGCCCTGCACTTCCGCTTCTTCACCTTCGAAGTGCTGCGCACCCGCCGGATCGGGCACTCGTTCCTGCGCGTCACGTTCGGCGGGGAGTCCCTCGCGGACTTCCGCTCGGGCGGCTTTGACCAGAGCCTGTCGCTCTTCCTGCCGCCCGCGGACCGGGAGCACACCGAACTGCCGTCCACCGACGCGGACACCTGGTTCGGCGCCTGGCGCGAGATGCCGGACGAGGAGCGCCCGGTGATGCGCTCGTACACGGTGCGCGAGCAGCGGCGTACGGACGCGGGCGTGGACGAGGTCGACATCGACTTCGTCCTGCACGGGGACTCCTCCCCGGCCTCCCGCTGGGCGGGCGGGGCGGTCACCGGCCGCCGGATCATGGCGATCGGCCCGGCCGTCGCGCAGAACAAGTCGGTGCGCTTCCAGCCGCCGGCCGCCACCGACTCCCTCCTGATGTACGCGGACGAGACCGCCCTGCCGGCCGCCGCGGCCATCCTGGAGCGGCTGGAGGCGGGCACCCCGGTGAAGGCCTGGTTCGAGGTCCCGCACGAGGACGACCGGATCGACCTGCACACCCCCGCCGACCTGGACGTCACGTGGATCGTGCGCGCGGCGGACACGGGCCGGGAGCGGGCCGAGCGCGTGGTCGAGGAGATCCGCTCCGCGGACCTGCCGGCCGGCGCGACCCCGTACGCCTGGCTCGCGGGCGAGGCCGGCACCATCCGCGCGGTACGCCGCCACCTGGTGCAGGAACGTTCCGTCGACCGGCGCGCGGTGCGCTTCACCGGTTACTGGAGGCTCGGCGCCAGCGAGGAGCAGCTCCTCGCCGAGGCGTACGCGGGCCAGGCGGCCAGCGAGGACCCGACGGCCGAGCTGTAGCCGCGCCGGATCGTCATCGCACAACTCGACGCCCCATCAGGGAAGTTCACAGAAGGGCCCCGACTTCGGTCGGGGCCCTTCTGCATTTGGTTTGACGATTAGGTTAGGCTAACCTAATCGTCGCACCCCACACCCCTTCTGCCCCTGCCCGGAGGAAAGTTGATGCGCCAGCATCTGCTGAACGAGACGACCGCGGATCTCTACCGTCGTTCTGTCACCGAGGGCGTCGACCGCGTCGCCGCCAAACTCGCCACCACGGAACGGCCCCACACCGGGATATCCGTCGACGAGCTCGCTCCGGTCATCAACGGGATCGACCTCGACGCCCCGCTGGGCGACGCCTCCGCCGCGCTCGCCGAGCTGGAGGACGTCTACCTGCGCGACGCCGTCTACTTCCACCACCCGCGCTACCTGGGCCACCTCAACTGCCCGGTGGTCATCCCCGCGGTGGTCGGCGAGGCCGTCCTGTCGGCCGTCAACTCCTCCCTCGACACCTGGGACCAGTCCATCGGCGGCACGCTCATCGAGCGCCGCCTGATCGAGTGGACCGCCGGCCGCATCGGCTTCGGCGAGGGCGCGGACGGCATCTTCACCTCCGGTGGCAGCCAGTCCAACTTCCACGCGCTGCTGCTGGCCCGCGACGAGGCCTGCCGCATCGTCATGCAGCGGGCCCAGGAGGTCGGCATCGGCCTGACCAAGGCCGAACTGCTGCCGAAGCTGCGCATCTTCACCTCCGAGGCCAGCCACTTCAGCGTGAAGAAGTCGGCCGCCATGCTGGGCCTGGGGTACGAGGCCGTCATCTCCGTGCCCGTCGACCGCAACCGCCGCATGGACACCTCCGTCCTCGCGCTGGAGCTGGAGAACTGCGCCTCCGAGGGCCTCTTCCCGATGGCCGTCGTCGCCACCGCCGGCACCACCGACTTCGGGTCCATCGACCCGCTCCCCGAGATCGCCCGCCTGACGGCCGAGCACTCCGCGTGGATGCACGTGGACGCCGCCTACGGCTGCGGCCTGCTGATCTCCCCCACCCGCCGGCACCTCCTCGACGGCATCGAGCAGGCGAACTCGGTCACGGTCGACTACCACAAGTCGTTCTTCCAGCCCGTCAGCTCCAGCGCCATGCTGGTCCGCGACCGCGACACCCTCAAGCACGCCACGTACCACGCGGATTACCTCAACCCGCGTCGCATGGCCGAGGAGCGCATCCCCAACCAGGTCGACAAGTCCATCCAGACCACGCGCCGCTTCGACGCCCTCAAGCTCTGGATGACCCTGCGCGTCATGGGCGCCGACGGCCTCGGCTCCCTCTTCGACCAGGTCGTCGACCTGGCCGCCGCCGGCTGGGAGGTCATCGACGCCGACCCGCGCTTCGAGGTCGTCGTCAAGCCGCAGATCTCCACCCTCGTCTTCCGCTACCTGCCCGGCGAGGAGGTCCCCGCCGACCACCTCGACGAGGCCCAGCTGCACGCCCGCAAGGCGCTGTTCGCCTCCGGTGAGGCCGTCGTCGCCGGCACCAAGGTGGACGGCAGGCAGTACCTGAAGTTCACCCTCCTCAACCCGCAGACCACGACGGCCGACATCGCTGCCGTCCTCGACCTCCTCGCCGCACACGCCGAGCAGTTCCTGGGAGAATCCCTTGCCGTCCACCACTGAGCCCCACGACTTCATCGGTATCGGCCTCGGTCCCTTCAACCTGGGACTCGCCTGCCTCACCGCGCCGATCGACGAGCTGAGCGGTCTGTTCATCGAGTCGAAGCCGCACTTCGAGTGGCACGCGGGGATGTTCCTGGACGGCGCGCACCTCCAGACGCCGTTCATGTCGGACCTGGTCACCCTCGCGGACCCGACCTCGCCCTTCTCCTTCCTGAACTACCTGAAGGACAAGGACCGGCTGTACTCGTTCTACATCCGCGAGAACTTCTACCCGCTGCGCGCCGAGTACAACGACTACTGCCGCTGGGCCGCCGACCGCCTCGACAACGTCCTGTACTCGACCTCCGTCACCGAGGTCACCTACGACGAGGCCGCCGGCCTGTACGAGGTCCACACCGACAAGGGCGACACCCACCGCGCCCGCCGCCTGGTCCTGGGCACCGGCACCTCGCCCCACGTCCCGGGGGCCTGCGCGGGCCTGGGCGGCGACTTCCTGCACAACTCGGCCTACGTACCCAACAAGGCGGAGCTCCAGAAGAAGAAGTCGATCACCCTGATCGGCTCCGGTCAGAGCGCGGCGGAGATCTACTACGACCTCCTCGCCGAGATCGACGTCCACGGCTACCAGCTGAACTGGGTCACCCGCTCCCCGCGCTTCTTCCCGCTGGAGTACACCAAGCTGACGCTGGAGATGACCTCCCCGGAGTACGTGGACTACTTCCACGCCCTCCCCGAGGACACCCGCTACCGGCTGGAGACCCAGCAGAAGAACCTCTTCAAGGGCATCGACGGCGACCTGATCAACGCCATCTTCGACCTGCTCTACCAGAAGAAGATCGACATGCCGGGCCCCGTCCCGACCACCCTGCTGACCAACACCTCGCTGAACAGCACGGCGTACGACACCACCACGGGCACCTACACCCTGGGGCTGCGCCAGGAGGAGCAGGAGCGGGACTTCTCCCTCACCACCGAGGGCCTGGTCCTGGCCACCGGCTACAAGTACGTCGTCCCGGACTTCCTGGCCCCGGTGCGCGAGCGGCTCAACTTCGACGGCCGCGGCCGCCTCGACGCCGCCCGCAACTACAGCGTGGACACCACCGGCCGCGGGGTCTACCTCCAGAACGGCACGACCCACAACCACTCCCTGACCTCCCCCGACCTGGGCATGGCCGCGTACCGCAACGCGTACATCGTCGGAGAGCTGCTCGGCCGCGAGTACTACAAGGTCGAGAAGTCCATCGCGTTCCAGCAGTTCTCCGCCCCGGAAGGCACGCACGTATGAGCACCACCGCCGAAGTCCTCTTCACCCGCGTCGACGCGGTCCTGGGCAGCTTCGAGATCCGCCCGCTGGACCCCTTCTCCGACGCGGAGCTCCTCCACGGCTGGGTCACCCATCCCAAGGCCTCGTTCTGGATGATGCAGGACGCCTCGCTCACCGAGGTGGAACGCGAGTACGTGCGCATCACCACGCACGAGCACCACCAGGCCTTCATCGGCCTGCACGAGGGCCGCCCGGCCTTCCTGATGGAGAGCTACGACCCGGCGCACCTGGAGCTGGTGGGCCTCTACGACGCCCAGCCCGGCGACGTCGGCATGCACTTCCTCGTCGCCCCCACCGAGAACCCCATCAGCGGCTTCACCCGCGCCGTGATCACGACGGTGATGGCCGCCCTCTTCGCCGACCCCGCCAACCGGCGCGTCGTCGTCGAGCCCGACGTCGGCAACAAGGCCGTCCACGCCCTGAACGAGGCCGTCGGCTTCGTCCCCGAGCGCGAGGTCCAGAAGCCCGAGAAGGTCGCCCTCCTCAGCTTCTGCACCCGCGAGCAGTTCGAGGCCACCCAGCGGGAGTCGATATGAGCCTGTCCGACGCCATCTCCCACCTCTCCCCCGAGCTGTGGGACCGCGCCAACCGCGCCCTGGTCCGCAAGGCCCTCGCGGAGTTCTCCCACGAGCGCCTGCTGACCCCCGAGCCCCTCGGCGGGGACCGCTACCGCGTCCCGACCGACGACGGCGACGTCGAGTACCGCTTCACGGCCGTCCTGCACTCCCTGGACCACTGGGCGGTCGAGGAGTCCTCGATCACCCGGCTGCGCGCCGGCGAGGAGCTGCCGCTGGACGCCATCGACTTCCACATCGAGCTCCAGCGCGCCCTGGGCCTGAGCGCGGAGGTCCTGCCCGTCTACCTGGAGGAGATCTCCTCCACCCTGGCGGGCTCGGGCTACAAGTACACGAAGCCGCAGGTCTCCTCCGCGGTCCTCGCGAAGTCCTCCTTCCAGGACATCGAGACGGGCATGACCGAGGGCCACCCCTGCTTCGTCGCCAACAACGGCCGGCTCGGCTTCGGCGTGCACGAGTACCTCTCGTACGCCCCCGAGACGGCGAGCCCGGTGCACCTGGTGTGGGTCGCGGCCCACAAGGACGTCTCCACCTTCACGGCCGGCGCCGGCCTGGACCACGACTCGTTCATGCGCGACGAGCTGGGCGAGGCCGCCGTCGCGGGCTTCGGCGCCAAGCTGTCCGGCCTGGGCCTGGACCCGGCCGAGTACCACTTCCTGCCGATCCACCCCTGGCAGTGGTGGAACAAGACCACGGTCACCTTCGCGGCCGAGATCGCCAATCGCCGCCTGGTGCTGCTCGGCGAGGGCGAGGACGCGTACCTGGCCCAGCAGTCGATCCGTACCTTCTTCAACACCACGACGCCGACGAAGCACTACGTGAAGACCGCCATCTCGGTCCTCAACATGGGCTTCATGCGCGGCCTGTCGGCGGCGTACATGGAGGCCACCCCGGCGATCAACGACTGGCTGCACCAGCTGATCGAGTCGGACGAGGTCCTGAAGTCGGTGGACTTCTCGATCATCCGCGAGCGCGCGGCGATCGGCTACCACCACCGTCAGTACGAGCGGGCCACGGACCGCTACTCGCCGTACCGCAAGATGCTGGCCGCCCTGTGGCGCGAGTCCCCGGTCAACGGGCTCGCGGAGGGCGAGCGCCTCGCCACGATGGCCTCCTTCCTGCACGTGGACTCCGAGGGCCGGTCCTTCGTGGGCGCGCTGATCGAGGAGTCCGGCCTGACGCCGGAGCAGTGGCTGAAGCCGTACCTGCGGGCGTACCTCCTGCCGCTGCTGCACTGCTTCTACCAGTACGACCTCGCGTACATGCCGCACGGCGAGAACACCATCCTGGTCATCAAGGACGGCGTCGTGCAGCGGGCGATCTTCAAGGACATCGCCGAGGAGATCGTGGTCATGGACCCGGACGCGGTCCTGCCGCCGGCCGTGGAGCGCGTGCGGGCCGACATCCCGGAGGACATGAAGCTCCTGTCCGTCTTCACGGACGTCTTCGACTGCTTCTTCCGCTTCCTGGGCTCGATCCTGGCGACGGAGGGCATCTGCGAGGAGGAGACCTTCTGGCGCGCGGTCGCCGACTGCGCCCACGAGTACCAGGACTCCATGCCGGCCCTGGAGGAGCGCTTCGCCCGCTACGACCTCTTCGCGCAGGAGTTCCAGCTGTCCTGCCTCAACCGGCTCCAGCTGCGCAACAACAAGCAGATGGTCGACCTCGCCGACCCGGCGGCGGCCCTCCAGCTGATCGGCACCCTCAAGAACCCCGTCGCGGCCTTCGCCCGACGGTGACCGCGGGACGGGCGCGGATCCTCGAATACGGTCCCTCGGGACCGCGCCCGTCCCCACCGCGCGCCGGCGCGTCCGCGAAGCCCTGACGGCCCTCTTCGCGGACGCGCCGCGTGCGTTCGGCCCCGACCCCACCGGTCGGGGCCCTTCTCACTCCCAGGGCACGTCCGGGGCGCGGAAGTAGGCGATGTCCTGCGCGTCCAGGCGGGGGCCCTGGGCGGCCAGACGGGCGCGGTAGGTGTCCCAGCCCAGGGCGGCGGGCGGGGACCAGCCCAGTTCGGCCAGGCCCAGGACGCGGGGGAAGGCCATCAGTTCCCAGTCGGCGCGCGTGGCGATCGTCTCCGTCCACAGCGGGGCCTCCACGCCGAGCACCGCCGATTCGGGGACGTCGGGCAGGTGGCGGCCCGGGTCCCAGGAGTAGCCGCGCCGCACCGGTACGTATCCCGCCCAGGCCAGGCCCGGCTTGGTGGTCGCGTCGTACTTCATGTCGAGGTAGGCCCGGTCGGCCGGGGACAGGATCACCAGGTGGCCCGCCTTCGCCGCCGTCGCCACGGCCGCCTTCTCGGCGGCGCCCGTCTTGTCGTGGCCCCAGTACTGGAGCACGGCGCCCGGCGCCGGGGAGGCGTTCGCGAGCTGGTGCCAGGCCACCACCGTCTTGCCGTGCCGGGCGACGATCGCCTGGGCCCGGTCCATGAAGGCCCGGTAGTCCGCCTCCGGGGTGGAGTGCGCCTCGTCGCCCCCGATGTGCAGGTACCTGCCCGGGGTGAGCTCGGCGAGTTCGCCGAGGACCTCGTCGACGAACTCGTACGTCCGCTCCTTGCCCACGCACAGCGAGCTGAAGCCGACCTTGATGCCGGTGTAGCGCTCGCGCGCCTTGCCGTCGCAGTTCAGTTCCGCGTAGGAGGCCTGGGCGGCGTTCACGTGGCCCGGCATGTCGATCTCCGGGATCACCTCCACGTAGCGCTGCGCCGCGTACGCGACCAGCTCCCGGTACTCCTCCTTGGTCCAGTGCCCCCCGGGGCCGCCGCCGACCTCGCTCCCGCCGCCGTGTTCGGCGAGCCGCGGCCAGGAGTCGATCCACAGCCGCCAGCCCTGGTCGTCGGTCAGGTGCAGGTGCAGCTTGTTGATCTTGTACTGGGCGAGCTGGTCCACGTACCGCTTGACCTGCTCGACCGGGAAGAAGTGCCGGGCCACGTCGATCATCGCGCCCCGGTACGCGAAGCGCGGCACGTCCGTGACGGTACCGCCGGGCACCTGCCCCGTCCCCCGCACCGGCAGCAGCTGGCGCAGCGTCTGGCCCCCGCGGAAGAGGCCGGCCGGGGTGCGGGCGGTGAGGGTGACCCCGGAGGCGGTGGTCCGCAGGCGGTAGCCCTCCTCGCCCAGCTCCCGCGCCCCCTGGTCGATCAGGAGCCGGATCCCGTCCCCGTCCTCGCCGTCGACCACGGGCAGCGGCAGTCCGCTCGGTCCGCGCAGCTGTTCCGCGAGCAGTTCGCCGACCTGGCGCACCTCCTCCGGGGCGCGCCGGCCGGTACGGATCACCGTGCCCGCGCCGAAGTCCCAGCCGGCGCCCTCGGCCCGCGCGGAGGCGGGCGCGGGCAGGATCCGTTCGTAGGGGGCGAGGGCCGCGGGCCGCCGGTCGCCCGGTCTGGCGTCGTCGCCGCGGGCGGGGGCGCAGGAGACGGAGGTGCCGAGGGCTCCGAGGGCGAGGAGGGTGCCGAGCGCGCGTCGCAGGACTCTCATGCGCTCAGGTATAGGCCAACCGGCCCTCCTGCCGCGACGGGTGGGCCGATGGGAGAATCCCTCAATGGCGGAAATCATCCAGAAGGACGGTACGTGGACCTTCGACGGGGACACGGTGCGCATCGTGCCCGGTCGCGACAAGGGGGTCGGAGCGCTGCGGCAGACGCTCGGTGAAGTGGCCGTTCCGCTGCGGGCGATCGGGGGCATCAGCCATGAACCGGGGCGCAAGGCGGGCCGGTTGCGGCTGAGGCTGCGCGACGGCGCGTGCCCGCTCCTCCAGGTGACCGCCGGGCGGTTGCCGGAGGCCTCGGACCCGTACCGGTTGACGGTGGACAACGACCGCACGGGGGTGGCGGAGTACTTCGTGGACGAGGTCCGCAACGCCCTGCTGCTCGACCGGATCGACCCGGGGCCGGCGCACGGCTACCTGCTGCCCGGCCCGTCGGTGCCGCTGACGGTGAGCGCGGGGGATGGCACGGCGGAGTTCGACGGGGACCGGATCACGCTGAACTGGAGCTGGACGGCGGAGGAGGCCAAGACCGCCTCCGGTCCGCGTTCCTTCCGGGTGGCCGAGCTGGGCGGGGTGCAGTGGTTCCCCGCGCGGGGTCTGGAGAACGGTTGGCTGCGCTTCAGCCTGGCGGGGGCCCCGCAGCCCGGTCCGCCCAAGTACGACCCGTACACGGTGGAGCTCTTCGGGCTGCGCAAGGACCCGGTGATGGCGCTGGTCGCGGCGGCCGTGGCCGTACGGATGCCCCACCCGACGCCCGCCACGCCCCACCCGACGCCCGCCGCGCCCCTCCCCGCGTCCGCCCCGACCCCCCTGGAGCGGTCGGGTCCGGCCCTCGCCGGCGAGGCGGCGGACCACGACACGCTGCTGCGGCGGCTGCGGGAGCTGGGCGAGCTGCGTCAGGGCGGCATCCTCACCGAGGCGGAGTTCAGCGCGGCGAAGGCGGCGATTCTGGGTCGTTTCTGACCCTCCCCGTCCGGAATTTCCCATTCCTCTGGTCCAGACCAGCGAGATCCTGCCCGAAATCGGGCAGGATCTTTGCGTTCCTCCCCTTCGGCCGTCACTATCTACAGGTGCTCGATCGCCGCCCGTCGCATGACGACCTCGTCGACCACCTGGTGCGCAGCACCGCGCTCCAGCGCGGGGAGGCCGCCCGGGTGGTGCTCGACGTGCTGGCGTACTTCGACGAGACGACCGAGGAGTTCGTCCGCCGTCGCCACCGCGAGCTCCAGTCCGGTGGCGCCGTCAACGCGGAGATCTTCGAACGGATCGCGGCCGAACTGCCGCACCGCGCCGTGGCACCCCCGGAACTCTCGCTCCGCCAGCTGCGCCGCATCGTCTACGGCTGAGCCGGTCGCGGGAACCGGGCACACGAACCGAACTTCAGGAGGGGCTCAACCGTATGTGCGGAATCGTCGGTTACATCGGCAAGCGTGACGTGGCACCGCTGCTGCTCGAAGGCCTGGCACGACTGGAATACCGCGGCTACGACTCCGCGGGCATCGTCGTCAACAGCCCGAAGGCCGCCGCGCTGAAGATGGTCAAGGCGAAGGGTCGCGTCCGCGACCTGGAGGCCCGCGTCCCCAAGCGCTTCGCCGGCACCACCGGCATCGCCCACACCCGCTGGGCCACCCACGGCGCCCCGAGCGACGTCAACTCGCACCCGCACCTGGACCCCGACAACAAGGTCGCCGTCGTCCACAACGGCATCGTCGACAACGCCTCCGAGCTGCGCGCCAAGCTGGAGGCCGAGGGCGTCGTCTTCGCGTCCGAGACCGACACCGAGGTGATCACCCACCTGATCGCCCGCTCGCAGGCCGACAGCCTGGAGGAGAAGGTCCGCGAGGCGCTCAAGGTCATCGAGGGCACCTACGGCATCGCCGTCATGCACGCCGACTTCGCCGACCGCATCGTCGTCGCCCGCAACGGCTCCCCGGTCATCCTCGGCATCGGCGAGAAGGAGATGCTCGTCGCCTCCGACGTCGCCGCGCTGATCGCCCACACCCGCCAGGTCGTGACCCTCAACGACGGCGAGATGGCCACCCTCAAGGCCGACGACTTCCGCACCTACACCACCAGCGGTACGACGACCACCGCCACCCCGGAGACCGTGGAGTGGGAGGCCGCCTCCTACGACATGGGCGGTCACGACACGTACATGCACAAGGAGATCTCCGAGCAGCCCGACGCGGTCGACCGCGTGCTGCGCGGCCGGATCGACGACCGCTTCAACACCGTCCACCTGGGCGGCCTGAACCTCGACCCGCGCGAGGCCCGCGGCATCCGCCGGGTCAAGATCCTGGGCTGCGGCACCTCCTACCACGCGGGCCTGATCGGCGCCGGGCTCATCGAGAGCATGGCCCGCATCCCCGCCGACGCCGAGCCGGCCTCCGAGTTCCGCTACCGCAACCCGGTCGTGGACCCGGACACCCTCTACATCGCGGTCTCCCAGTCCGGTGAGACCTACGACGTGCTCGCGGCGGTCCAGGAGCTCAAGCGCAAGGGCGCCCGCGTCCTCGGCGTGGTCAACGTGGTCGGCTCCGCCATCGCCCGCGAGGCCGACGGCGGCGTGTACGTGCACGCCGGCCCCGAGGTCTGCGTCGTGTCCACCAAGTGCTTCACCAACACGGTGGTGGCCTTCGCCCTCCTCGCCGTACACCTCGGCCGCATCCGCGACCTGTCGGTCACCGACGGCAAGCGGATCATCGAGGGCCTGCGCCGACTGCCGTCGCAGATCCAGGAGATCCTGGAGGGCGAGGACGAGATCAAGCGGCTCGCGGCCGAGTACGCCGAGGCCAAGTCGATGATGTTCATCGGCCGGGTGCGCGGCTACCCCGTGGCCCTGGAGGCCTCCCTCAAGCTGAAGGAGATCTCCTACATCCACGCCGAGGCCTACCCGGCCTCCGAGCTCAAGCACGGCCCGCTGGCCCTCATCGAGCCGGCGATGCCGACGGTCGCGATCGTCCCGGACGACGACCTGCTGGAGAAGAACCGCGCCGCGCTGGAGGAGATCAAGGCCCGCAGCGGCCGGATCCTCGCCGTCGCCCACCGGGAGCAGGAGAAGGCCGACCACACCATCCTCGTGCCCAAGAACGAGGACGAGCTGGACCCGATCCTGATGGGCATCCCGCTCCAGCTGCTGGCCTACCACACCGCCCTGGCCCTGGGCCGGGACATCGACAAGCCGCGCAACCTGGCGAAGTCCGTGACCGTCGAGTAGGTCGCGTCACCGCCGAGCGGGTCGCACGGTTCGAGCGCGTCTCGCGCTCCGACGCCGGTACGCGCACCCGAACGTGACGAAGGCCCCCGGGGAGGATTCCCCGGGGGCCTTCGCCGTGACGCCTCACCCCGCGGCGACCGCGCCGCGACCCGAGGCCTTGCCGAGCGCCATCGGCCAGTGGGCCAGGGCCGCGGTGGCCCCGTACCAGGCGAGCAGGCCGGACACGGCCGCGACCCAGCCGCCGACCTTGGCCAGCGCGGAGCTGTCCGCGAACGCGGCTATCGCCAGCAGCACCAGGGAGAGGGTGAGCAGGGCGTAGACGCCCTGGCCGAACAGACCGCTCGCGGCGGCGACCGTGAGGGTCAGCGCGAGCATCGCGAAGAGGACCAGAAACGTTCCGGCGGCGTCAGCGGAGGCCGCCCCGCCCGCGCCCTTGGCCCAGGTGAACCAGAAGACGCCCAGGCCCGCGAAGGCGGTGCCGTTGAATCCGTTGCCGCCGCGGTACTCGACGAGTCCGAGGAGGAAGAGGGCCGCGCCGCCGACGTACATGGCGAGTGACACGGAGTCGGCGGCGGTGACACCGTTCAGGATGCCGGTGTGGCCGATACCGAACGCGAGAAGGGTGAGACCCAGGGCGATGTTCCCGAGGGTCGAAGTCGAGGCCGTGCTTCCCGCAGAGACACCATTGTCCACGGCGGGCTCCCTTCGATCTGCAGTTGTTTGCTGCGTCCCAGCAGCACTTATTTACCCTTTACATGGGTTCACAACCGCACAACCGACCTACAGAGGGTCACGGAATGACAACAACGGGTCGCTGCGCCCGCTTGGCGAGCCGACCCGCGACCGACCCGAAGATCCGGCCCACGATCCCGTGCGTGGAACCGACCACGATGGCGTCCGCCGAATACTCCCGGCCGACCTCCTCCAGCTCGTGGCAGATGTCCCCGCCCCGCTCGACGAGGATCCACGGCACCTCGGAGAGGTAGTCCGCGCACGCCAGCTCCAGCCCCAGCACCTCGGTGCGGTGGTCGGGGACGTCGACGAAGACGGGCGGCTCGCAGCCGGCCCAGACCGTGGTGGGGAGCCGGTTGGCGACATGCACGATGATCAGACCGGAACCGGAGCGCCGGGCCATCCCGATGGCATACGCGAGGGCTCTCTCACTGGACGTGGAGCCGTCGAAGCCCACCACCACACCGTGCCGGAAGGCCGGGTCGCAGGGGAGGCGTGTCTGTTCCACCGCGCGCAGGTCGCTCGATGCGGAATCGGCGAGGGGTTTGCGCTTGCGGTCCGCGGGTTCGGAGAATTCGTGACCGGCCATGGGTGTCTCGGCGAAGGATCCTCGGGGAAGCGACGGGCGATTTCGGCGGTGCGGGGCGGTGCGGGCGGGTGCTGCGGGTGGGCGACGACGCCGACTTTGGCGACGCAGCGTGACCAAGCTCTGTCCGGGAAACATCTTCCCAAGCCTTTACCCACCAGGGTACGGCGACACTCCTGTCCTGCACAGGGCATGTCGCCCTAGGAGAGCGTCCCAGGGAGCATGCCGGAGCGAGGGCTCCTTGGCAATGACGACTGTCCCCTACAGCCAGTGACGAGAGGACCCGGCGCCACCCGTGCGCGCAGTGACCGAGCCCCGCGCCGGGGCGTTGGACATGCGTCCGACCGTCCAGGAAGAGCCCGCAGGGAGTACGCCGTGCCCGGCCATCCGGTTCACCCCGTCCAACCCGTCCAGCCCGTTCCGCCGACGCAGTCCCGCCCCTCCCCCCGCCCTCCCCACCCCTCCGCTTTCCCCTCCTCCTTCACCTCCTCGCGCCACCCATCGGTTCACCCGTCCGGGCAGCACCCGGGACGCCCCCAGGACGACGCCGCGGATGACGTGGTCCGTTGGGCCGCCTTCAGCTGCCTGCTGGTCCCGGTGGTCCTGGTCGTCTACGGGACCTCCTACGGCGGCGCCGCCGTCGCCACCCTCGGGCTCGCCGCCGTGACGGCCGCCTGCCGGATCCTGCTGCGCCACTCCGAGAAGACGCAGCGGGCCGCGGCCCGGGTGTTCGCGGAGGACTCCCCGCCGACCGGACACCGTGGCCGACACTCGCGCAGCGGTTCCGGTTCGCACCGCGGCTGCCACGGCCCCGGCGGGCTCTCCCCGCACGACTGACCGGTTCGCACGTACACACCCGGTTGTTTTCAGCCAACTTCCGGACCGGGTGCCCCCCTTGCCGGAATGTCCCCCCAACCCCCCTACCATCAGCGACGACAGGGTCAGGGGGGTGCCGCGACCCCATGGGTACAGGCCATGGCCGGAGCGCACGCTTCCCACTCGGGTAGCGGAGTGGAACGCTTCCTGATCGAATGCTTTTCGCCAAGTTGCCAAGTCGACATAGCGCTGCGTGCTGAACTTGTCACGCCGACACCACGGGACGCAGTAGATTCGATCATGTATTTACGGCGGGGGATCCACGTGCAAGGCCGAGGGGAAACGTGCAGGTGCGACCAGACCAAGGAGTCGCGACACCCAAGGGGGGCTTAGCGCCATGAGCCAGGATTCCACCGCCGTCGTCGCGGACGCGGGCCGGAAGCTCGCGGGGCGTCGCCGCAGGGAGATCGTCGCCGTGCTGCTGTTCAGCGGCGGGCCGATCTTCGAGAGTTCCATTCCGTTGTCCGTGTTCGGCATCGACCGGCAGGACGCGGGCGTTCCGCGCTATCGACTGCTCGTGTGCGCCGGGGAGGACGGTCCGCTGCGGACCACCGGCGGACTCGAACTGACCGCGCCATACGGGTTGGAGGCGATCGCCCGGGCAGGCACGGTCGTCGTGCCGGCCTGGCGCTCCATCACTTCACCGCCGCCGCCGGAGGCGCTCGACGCACTGCGTCTGGCGCACGAGGAGGGGGCCCGGATCGTCGGCCTGTGCACGGGAGCCTTCGTGCTCGCCGCCGCCGGGCTGCTCGACGGCCGGCCCGCGACGACGCACTGGATGTACGCGCCGACGCTGGCCAAGCGGTACCCGTCCGTCCACGTCGACCCGCGCGAGCTGTTCGTCGACGACGGTGACGTCCTGACGTCCGCGGGCACCGCGGCCGGAATCGACCTGTGCCTGCACATCGTGCGCACGGACCACGGCAGCGAGGCGGCAGGGGCACTGGCCCGCCGACTCGTCGTCCCGCCGCGCCGCACGGGTGGCCAGGAACGCTACCTCGACCGGTCGCTGCCCGAGGAGATCGGCGCCGACCCGCTGGCCGAGGTCGTCGCCTGGGCGCTGGAGCACCTCCACGAGCAGTTCGACGTGGAGACGCTGGCCGCCCGCGCCTACATGAGCCGACGCACCTTCGACCGGAGGTTCCGCTCGCTCACCGGCAGCGCGCCGCTCCAGTGGCTGATCACCCAGCGGGTGCTCCAGGCGCAGCGGCTGCTGGAGACCTCCGACTACTCGGTCGACGAGGTCGCCGGGCGCTGCGGGTTCCGTTCGCCCGTCGCACTGCGCGGACACTTCCGGCGGCAGCTGGGGTCCTCCCCGGCCGCCTACCGCTCCGCCTACCGGGCGCGCCGGCCGCAGGCCGACGTCTCCCCGGTGTCGGAGCTCTCGGGTACGCCGCTTCCGCACCAGCGCACCCCGCAGCCCCAGCGCGCGGCGGCGGCCCTGGCCGCCTCCGGTCCGAGCGTGACGGAGCTGTACGCCCCCAACCGGGTGCTGCGCGAGCACGCGTAGCCACCCCCGCGGGCACTGTCCCGACCGGGTCCCCCACATCGGCCGAGCACCGATGTGGGGGACCTTCGGCATAAGGTGGGGCGCATGAACGATCGCATGGTGTGGATCGACTGCGAGATGACCGGGCTCTCGTTGACGGACGACGCACTTATCGAGGTGGCCGCACTGGTCACCGACTCGGAGCTCAACGTGCTCGGCGAAGGCGTGGACATCGTGATCCGCCCGCCGGACGCGGCCCTGGAGAACATGCCGGACGTGGTGCGCGAGATGCACACCTCCTCCGGGCTGCTGGACGAACTGGCTGGCGGCACCACCCTGGCCGACGCCGAGGCGCAGGTCCTGGCGTACGTGCGGGAGCACGTGAAGGAGCCCCGGAAGGCGCCGCTGTGCGGCAACTCCGTCGGCACCGATCGCGGCTTCCTGCTGCGGGACATGGGCGCGCTGGAGAGCTACCTGCACTACCGGATCGTGGACGTGTCCTCGGTGAAGGAGCTCGCGCGCCGCTGGTACCCCCGCGCGTACTTCAACAGCCCGCCCAAGAACGGCAACCACCGGGCGCTCGCGGACATCAAGGAGTCCATCGCCGAGCTGCGCTACTACCGCGAGGCGGTCTTCGTCCCGCAGCCCGGACCGGACTCGGACACCGCGCGCGCCATCGCCGCCAAGCACGTCGTGGCCGGCGAGTAGCACCCACCGGAGAGGGGTGCCGGAAAAGGAGGGAGCGAGCACCCCTCCGGACCCTGTACCCTTTTCTTCGGCCGGTCGTTCAGCGACCGGACATGGTGGGTGTAGCTCAGCTGGTAGAGCACCTGGTTGTGGTCCAGGTGGCCGCGGGTTCAAGTCCCGTCACTCACCCTGTGGGAAGGCCCCGATACGCGAAGGCGGATCGGGGCCTTCCGCGTTTCGTGCGTCCCTTCCCGCACCGCACCCGCACCGTGCCCACCCGCGACCGCCTCGGGCTACGAGGACTCCCGAACGATCAGTCGCGTCGGCAGGAGCAGTGTCCGCTCCGGGCGGCGGTCCTCCCCCGCCGGCTCGGCGGAGATCAGCTCCAGCAGCATCCGCGTCACGGCCCGGCCCAGCTCCGCCGCGGGACGCCGGACGCTGGTCAGCGGGGGCTCCAGGAAGGGAGCCACGGGCGAATCCCCGAAGCCGACGAGTGCCACGTCACCCGGTATTCGACGACCGGCCGCGCGCAGCTCCCGCCCGGCGCCGGCCGCCATCAGGTCGGACGCGGCGAAGACGGCGTCCAGCCCGGGTCTGCGCTCCAACAGCTCGCGCATGGCCCGGCGGCCCCCCGCCTCGGAACACTCCGCGACGGCGATCAACCGCTCGTCCACTCCGCGCCCCGCGCCCTCCAGGGCCTGCCGGTAGCCTCCGAGCCGGCACCGGGGGGCGTACGCCTCGGGCGCCCCCGTCAGCGCGGCTATCGCCCGCCGGCCCCGCCGCAGGAGGTGGCCCACCGCCGCGGCCGCGCCCCCGCGCTCGTCAAACCCCACGCTCGGCAGGGTCTCCCGCTCCTGGCGGCGCCCGGCCAACACCACCGGCACCCCCAGCTCCGCCACCAGCTCCGGCAACGGGTCGCCCGCGCGCGCCGACAGCAGCAACACCCCGTCGACCCGGCGCGCGGACAGGTACCGCAGCAGCCGGGCGCGCTCCCGCTCCTCGCCCGCGAAGGTCAGCACGAGCTGGAGGTCCCGCTCGGCGAGGGTCGCACCGACCCCGTGCACGAGGGCGGAGAGGGCGAGGTCGACGTCCGGGTCCAGGTGGGGCGCGGAGCGGGGGACGACCAGCGCTATCGCGTCCGCCCGGCCACCGGCCAGCGCACGGGCCGCCCGATGGGGCACGTATCCCAACTCGGCGACCGCGGCCTCGACGGCGGCGCGGGTGCCGGAGCTGACCTTGCCCGAGCCGTTGACCACCCGGGAGACGGTGCCGCGCCCGACCCCGGCCCGTCGCGCGACCTCTTCCAGGGTCGGCGCCTTACCGCCGTGCGTGCGAACCCGCTCCTGACCCTTCATGGCTTCCTCCCGTGGCTGTGAATCTACTCCTGGATCGACCGGGCCCCTCGGCTACAGTGCCGAGCGACTCCACGACGCAGATTCCGCTCCACGCAACCTCTGCGCCACACAGACAAATCTCTGGCAGGGAGAAGCCGATGTCAAAGGATTCCACCCGTGCGGGTGAATGGAGCCGCGCCGAACTCCTCGCGCGCATCCTCATCGAGGACCGCCGCCGCCACGCCGACCAGGGGCGTCTCGACGAGGCCATGGCCGACCACGTCGGGCTGCACCCCACCGACCTCCAGTGCGTGGCCCTCCTCGACCTGGAGCCCGGCCCGGTCTCCACCGGTGACGTCGCCCGCCTGACCGGCCTGACGTCCGGCTCCGCCACCCGCCTCGTGGACCGGCTCGTCAAGGCCGGCGTCGTCACGCGGCAGGCCGACCCCGACGACCGGCGCCGTTCCCTCGTCGTCCTCGCGCCCGCCGCGCGCGAGCGGTTCACCGCCGCCTGGGAGGCCCCCGGCCGGGCCTTCGGGGCCGTGCTGGAGCGCTACGGCGACGCGGAACTCGCCGTCATCGCCGACTACCTCCACCGCAGCGCCGAGGTCGGCCGGGAGCAGGCGCGACGACTCCGCGCCGGCGAGGACGCCTGAGCACTGCCGAGGGAGGGGTTCCGCCACTACCCTCCCGGGCAACGGGCAACGACGCGCGCCGGAGACACGGGAGGGTCGGCGTGCGGCTGGAGGTTGCCCCCATGCCCCGACCCACCGCCCGCGCCGCCGCGGGCTCCCGTACCGCTCCCGCCCCCGCGGGCCTGCGCGGCGTCCTCGCGCTCGGCGGCCCCTCGCTGCCCCTGCTCGGGTTCCTCGCGCGCCTGCCCGCCGCCCTGTGCCCCATCGGCACCCTGCTGCTCGTCAACTCCCGCGAGGGCATCGGCCGGGCGGGAGCCGTAGCCGCCGCCCTCTGGCTCGGCCAGGCCCTCGGCGGCCCGGTCATCGGCCGGCTCGCGGACCGGCGCGGACACCGGCCCGTGCTCCTGACCGCCTGCGGGGCGAACGCCGCCGCCCTGGCCGGCCTCCTCGCCGTGATCCTGGCCGGGCTGGAGCCCGCCGCCCCGGTCGGGCTCGCCGTGGTGGCCGGGCTGACCGTGCCGCAGGTGGGACCGCTGGCGCGGGCCCGCTGGGCGCGGTTGGCCGGGGAGGACAAGGCCCTGCTGGGCTCGGCGCTCTCCCTGGACACCACCCTCGACGAGGTCGGGTTCGTGGTGGGGCCCGCGCTGGCCGGGATCCTCGCCGTGACCGTCCACCCCGCCTCGGCGCTGGTGCTGGCGGCGGTGCTGATCCTGGTGGCGGGCACCCTGTTCGCCCTCCACCCGAGCGCGCCCGGGCCGCTCGCGCGCGGGGGTGCGCGGGGCGGCGTACGGCTGTGGTCTCCGGGGCTGGCCCTGCTGTGCGCGCTGGCCGTGCTCCAGGGCGCGGCGTGGAGCGGCGCCAACACGGGGGTCAACGCGCTGGCGGAGTCCGTGGGCGAGCCCGGCGCGGCCGGACCGGTGTGGGCGGCCATGGCGGTGACCAGCTCGGTCGCCGGGCTCGTGACGGTGGCCCGGCCGGGTCGCGCGGGTCCGGTCGTACGGTTGCGCCTGAGCATCGGGATCCAGGCGCTGCTGGCGTTGTCGCTGCTCGCCGTGGGCGGGCTGTGGGGGGCGGCCGCCGCCGTCGCCGCGATCGGACTGGCCGTGGCCCCGCACCTGATCGCCCTGTTCGCCCTGGTGGAACGCACCGGTCCGGCCGAGCGGGTGGCGGAGGCCATGACCGTCGTGGGCAGCGGGCTGATCATCGGCCAGGCGCTGGCGGCGGCCGTCGCCGGGCCGCTCGCGGCCGCCCACGGCCACCGGGCCGCGTTCGCCCTCGCCTGCGCCGCGGCCGTGGCGTCGGCGGTGACGGCCGCGGTGGCGGCCCGAGAGGGCCGCTTCGAGCCCCTGCGGGACCGGGTCCCGTCGTCGAAGTGACGGCGCCGCGCGACCGTCCGCGTCAGCCGCGCGGAGCGCCGCCGCCCGGGCGGGGGGCCGGGGGCTCGTCGAGGATCCCGACGTCGTAGAAGAACCGATAGCGCGTGGGATCGTCGGGCAGGAACCAGTGGAAGCCCTCCTGGAGGAAGACGGCCACCAGGTTGACGGCGATGACCAGCCCGAGGAAGCCGAGGGCGAAGGTCCCGACCGCCCGGTGCGGGCCCGGGGTACGGGCCGGGACGACCCGGTCGGCGGTCGTGTGGGCGAAGGCCAGGGCGATCCCGATCGCGACGACCGAGGCGGTGAAGAGGATCCACGCCCACACGTACAGGTGCAGGCCGAACACCTCGCTGCCGTACCCCTTGCTCCCGGGCAGGACGTGCAGCGTCGTCTGCCGCCACGCCGCGAAGGAGCCCGCCGTCACGGCGACCAGGGCCAGGCCCCAGCCCATCATGTAGTCCCGGCCCGTCACCACGCCCACGACGAGCGCGGAGCGGATGACGTGGGCCGCCCCGATCGCCGCCAGCAGCATGAACATGCGCTGCACGACGCACAGCGGGCAGGGGTACTCCCCCAGGCCGAACTGGTAGTACAGGCCGCCGCAGACGACGCCCGTCCAGCCGATGACGAACAGGCACGCGAACCAGTACTGGACCCGCCCCGACAGCCCGCCCTCCAGCGGGGTCTCGGGGACGAGGGTGCTCATCGCCGCCACGGTCAGTAGCTCAGGGTCAGGGCGAGGCCGCCGGTGATGTGGTGCGCCATCAGCAGGATGACGGCGATCAGCACGGCCCACCACGCGCCGAGCACCACCGTCCGGGAGGTCTCCCGGTACATGGCGATCAGCGTGGCGAGGAGCCCGCCGAAGATCAGGGTGTCCATGAGGCGGACCGTACCGACCCGCGCTCCCCCACCCCGCGCGGCACGCCCCACGGGTACGTCGGTTGCGCCGCCCACGCGCCGCCCACATGCCGCCCACGCGCCGCCGGCCCGTCGAGCGCCCGCCGCGCGCCTGCCGAGCCCCCGTCGCCGCGCGCCGTTCGCCCCGCCGACCTGCCCTCATCCCTCGGACGCGGCCCGGTCCGTACGCCGCCGCCCGCGCCGGGTCCGCCGCCCGGCCGCGCCCCGGCCGCCGGTGCGGGCCCGGTCGTCGAGGGCGATCCACAGCCGCACCTCGGTGCCGCCGAGTACGGAGCGCCCCAGGCGGACGTCGCCGCCCGTGGACTCAGCGACCCGCCGGACGATGTCCAGGCCGAGCCCCGTGGAGCCGTCCCGGGCCCCGTCGTTGCCGCGCCGCAGGGCCGCGTCGGGGTCGGCGATGCCCGGACCCGCGTCGGAGACCAGGACGATGACGGCGTCCCCGGCGTCGTGCACGTCCACCGCGAAGGGCGTGGCCTCGGGAGTGTGCCGGAAGACGTTGCCGAGGAGCGCGTCGAGGGCGGCGGCCAGCTCGGGGCGGGCCACGGGGACGCGTACGGTGCGGTCCACGCCGGCCAGGCGCACCTCGCGGCCCTCGTCCTCCGCCAGCGCGGACCAGAAGCCCATCCGGTCGCGGATCACCTCGGAGGCGTCGCAGCCCGCGCCGGCCGCCGTGGCGGCGGGGGCGCGCTGTTCCCGGGCGGTGCGGATGATCGTGTCGACCTCCCGCTCCAGTTGTTCGACCGCCGCCCGGGTGTGTTCGGCGGCCGGGCCGTCCCCGAGGGAGGCGGCGTTGAGCCGGAGCACGGTCAGGGGCGTGCGGAGGCGGTGCGAGAGGTCGGCGGCGAGTTCCCGCTCGTTGGCGAGGAGTTCCACGACCTGGTCGGCCATGGAGTTGAACGCGACGGCCGCCGAGCGGAGTTCCTTCGGCCCGGCCTCCGGCACCCGTGCGCCGAGCCGGCCCTCCCCCAGCTGGTGCGCGGCGTCCGCGAGCCGTTCGGCGGGCCGCACCAGGCGGGCACCGAGCCGGTCGGCGACGGCGACGGAGCCGACGACGAGGGCGATCCCGACCCCGGCCAGGACCAGCCAGGCGGTGGTGACGCCGTTGCTCACCTCGCTCTCCGGGACCAGGATCTCGATCACGGCGATGTCCCCGGAGCCGAGGGCGGTGGGTTGGAGCAGGGCCGATCCCCCGCCGGCCACCTTCGCGGTGCCGGCCCGGCCCAGGCGGCGGGTCTCCTGCACCGCGTGCGCGCCGGCCCAGCCGCCGCCGATGTCCACGGGCGGGGCGTCGCCGATGGCCGGTACGTGGACGGCCATCCGGCGGGCGGCGCCCGTCTGCGTGGATTCCACGGCCTTGCGCAGTTGGACCGGGTCGGTGGTGATGGAGAGCGTCGGGCTCATGGTGGCGGCCTGTCGTTCGGCGTTGGAGAAGGCCCGGTCCCGGGCCATCTCCTGCACCACCAGCCCCAGTGGTACCGCGAACGCCAGGACCACCATGGTCGTGACCGCCAGGCACACCTTGACCAGCGCCCACCTCACGGCGTCCCCCTCCCCGTCCCCCTCCCCGGGCCGCGCGTCACAGCGGCGGCTCCAGCTTGACCCCGACCCCGCGCAGGGTGTGCAGGTAGCGGGGGTTGGCGGCGGTCTCGCCGAGCTTGCGGCGCAGCCAGGACAGGTGCACGTCGATGGTCTGGTCGTCCCCGTACGACTGCTGCCAGACCTCGGCGAGCAGTTCGCGCCGGGCGACGACCACCCCGGGCCGGCCGGCGAGGAAGGTCAGCAGGTCGAACTCCCGGCGGGTCAGGTCGAGGACGGCCCCGTCCAGCTCGGCCTGCCGGCGCAGGGGGTCGATGGCGAGCCCGCCGACGCGCAGCACCCGCGAGGGGGGTTCGGCGGCAGCCGCCTGGGAGCGGCGCAGTACGGCGGCCATGCGGGCGGAGAGGTGCTCCACGGAGAAGGGTTTGGTCAGGTAGTCGTCGGCGCCGTCGTTGAGGAGGCGGACGATCTCGGCCTCGTCGTCGCGCGCGGTCGCGATGATGACGGGCACGTCGGTGATGCCGCGCAGCATCTTGAGCGCCTCGGAGCCGTCGAGGTCGGGCAGGCCGAGGTCCAGGATGACCACGTCGAAGCGGTGGTGGGCGACCTCGCGCAGGGCCTCCAGGGCCGTGCCGACGCTCCGCACGGTGTGGGAGGCCTCGGTCAGGTGCCGGATCAGGGCGGAACGTACGAACTGGTCGTCCTCGACCACGAGCACACTGGGCATGGCCGCACGGTAGTCCATTCGGGCGACCGGGCGGGGTGTCGGGCCGGGTCCGTTCCGGGTGGTGCAGTATGTCCCCTGATGCGACGAGGACTTGTACATGCCACGGCCTGGGTGCTGGCGACCGGTGCCGCCATGGCCCTGTCCTGGTGGGGCGTGCACACCGTCATGTCGGGAACGGCCTACGATCCTCCGCTCGCGGTTCCGCTCGCGAACCCGCCGCTGTCCTCCTCGACGCTGGGCTCGCGGGCTCCGTCGCCCGTGCCTTCCCCCGCCCCGCCGTCCGCGTCCGCCTCCCCGTCCGGTTCCCCCTCCGCTTCCGCGTCCGGCCCGTCGCAGGCGGCGCCGTCCGCCGGCGCCTCCGCCGCGAAGCCGTCCCCGAAGCAGGCCCCGCCGGGTCCGGGCCCCGGGTCGCGGCCGGAGGGCGGCGCCCAGGGGGAGGTGAAGGCCTACCCGGTCACGGGCGGCCGGGTGGTCTTCGACCTGGGGGCCTCCTCGGCCGAGCTGGTGTCGGCGACGCCGGACGCCGGCTGGCAGATGCAGGTGTGGAAACAGCCGTACTGGATCCGGGTGACCTTCTCCAGGGCGGGCCGGGAGATGTCGGTCTTCTGCACCTGGAACGGCCACCCGCCGCTGGTGGAGACCTACGAGGGCTGAAACCCGCACCCCGAGCGCCGGCGGAGCACCGTCAGCGGAACACCGTCAGCGGAACACCGACGGCGGCGGCTCCGGGGAGGCCACGGCGGAGGCGTCCGCGACGGGGGTCGCCCCGCCCGTGAAGTCCGCCAGCGCCCGGCCGTGTTCCACCCGGCCCGGGTGCGGGTCGCTCGCCACGCGGCGGGTGAACTCCGCCACCGGGAGCTCCCGGTCGGCGGCGACCAGCACCGCGTTGCCGAAACGTTTGCCCCGCCACACCACCGGGTCGGCGGCGACGGCCAGTTCGGCGAAGCGGGAGGCGGCGGTGGCGATCTGGCCGCGCAGGTGCGCCAGCGGCGGACCGTCCGCGAGGTTCGCGACGTACCAGCCGGTGGGCGCCAGGGCCCGGCGTACGTCGTCCAGGAACTCGGCGCTGGTCAGGTGGGCGGGCGTACGGGCCCCGCTGAACACGTCGGCGATGATCAGGTCGGCCCAGCCGTCGGGCACCTTGGCCAGCCCGGCCCGCGCGTCCACGGCCCGGACCCGGATCCGCGCCTGGGGGTCCAGCGGCAGGTGCTCGCGCACGAAGGCCACCAGGGCGCCGTCGATCTCCACGACCTGCTGCGTGGAGCGGGGCCGTGCGGCGGCCGTGTAGCGGGCCAGGGTGAAGGCGCCGCCGCCGAGGTGCACCACGTTCAGGGGCTGCCGGGCGGGTGCGACGAGGTCGATGAGGTGGCCGATGCGCCGCTGGTAGGCGAAGTCCAGCCGGCCGGGGTCGTCGAGGTCCACGTGCGACTGCGGGGCCCCGTCGATCGACAGGGTCCAGGCCCGGGGCCGCTCGCGGTCCGGGGTCAACTCCGCCAGACCACCGCCCACCTGCCCGCCGACGGGTTCCGCGCCACCGCGCGCCCCCCGCCCCTCGCCGCCGACTCTGCCGCCCTTGTTCTTCCCTGCCACGCCCCCATTATCGGCCGGCGCCCCTCAGCGGCAGTTGTCGGCCGCCTCGATCAGGCGGGCCGCCTCGCCGAGCGCCGCGCGCAGCACCTCCGGATCGGTGACCGGTCCCACCGCCTCGGGCGGCAGCAGCCAGCCCGTACAGCCGGCGGTGGGGGAGGCGAGGTCGCCGAAGCGCATGCCGCGTCCGTTGGTCTGCGTACAGGCACTGCCGGGCAGGTCCCAGGCGTCGGCGGTGCCGGGCGGGACGAGGAAGCCGAGGGTGGCGCCGGAACCGTCGTGGAGCACCGGGCCGACGCCGGGGGCGGTGTGGCCGGCGCCCCGCCGGATGATGTCGACGGCCTCCAGCCCCTGCCGGGCGGGGACGGTGACCAGGTCGGGGGCCTGAGCCGGGACCGGGGTCACGCCGGGCTCGGGCGCGGTGTTCGTTCCAATGCTGTCCATGCCGGCCTCCACCAAGGGGAACCCCTCCTCGATCCGTATCCGCATGGGTTCAACGCACGGGGGCGTCAACAGGTGCGGCGGCAAGACGCCGCAAAGGATGGCAGTTCATGGCGGATCGCGGGTGAGATATCCGTTTTGTAGCCAAACACCGTGTGGAGCCCTCTCCGGCGGCGGTACGTTTCGTGCGCGCCGGCGCCCCGCGCCGGAAGCGAAGCCGAGTACGGCCGGGGCAACCCGAGATCGCCCAGAGATCGCCCAGAGAGGCCACGTCCATGGCGGCGTCCCCCCACTCACCCAACTCCTCCTTCCGGCGACTGCGCGGTCGGCACTCGCCGGCCGAGTTCGCGGCCCTGGTGCGCAGGGCGGCCCGGGAGATCGGCGAAACGGTTTCCTGCGACGCCCGCTACATCGGCCGGGTCGAGTCGGGCGAGATCCGCTGCCCCAACTACGCCTACGAGCGGGTCTTCCTCCACATGTTCCCCGGCCGCACCCTGACCGACCTCGGCTTCGCCCCGCGCGAGGCCGTACGCGGCCGCTCCGGCCGGCGGGCGGTGTCCGCGCCGCCCGCGGCCGACGCCCCCGCCCCGTACGTCCGCTCCCTCCCCTCCCCCCACCGTTCCAAGGAGAGCGACGTGCTGCGTCGCGCGTTCATGGCGGGCGGATCCGCGACCGTGGCGGCCGCGACGCTCAGCCTCACCCTGCTCGGCGACGCCCGCCGGCTTCCGTCCCGGGCCGGCGAGGCCGAGGCCGCCGCCGTCGAGGACGCCGTCCGCCAGATCCGGCTGCTGGACGACCGGCACGGCGCCGACGCCCTCTACCGGCGGGCGGCCCAACCGCTGCGCACCGCCTACGCGCTGCTCGACGCGGGAGCCACCCGACAGTCGACGGAGGACCGGCTGCACGCGGGGGCCGGCGAGCTGGCCGTCTCGGTGGGCTGGCTCGCGCACGATTCGGGCCGGTACGAGGACGCCCGCTCCCACTACTCCGAGGCCCTGGCCACCGCCCGGGTGGCGGGCGACGCGGGCCTGGAGGCGCACGCCTTCAGCAACATGGCCTTCCTGGCCCGGGACTGCGGGCGTCCGCGCGAGTCGGTACGGGCGGCCCAGGCGGGCCGGCGGGCGGCGCGCGCGCTGGGCTCGCCCCGGCTGCTGGCGCTGCTGGCGCTGCGGGAGGCGGGCGGCTGGGCGGGGCTGGGCGACCGCAAGGCCTGCGAGGAGGCGCTGGCGCGGGCGCACACCGAGTTCTCGCGGGGCCCCTCGACCGCCGACCCGGAGTGGATGTCCTTCTTCGGCGAGGCCGAACTGGAGTCGCTGGAGTCCCGCTGCTGGGCGGCCCTCGGGGAACACGCCCGCGCGGCCCGGCACGCCCGCCGCGCGGCCGACCTCCAGGAACCGCACTTCGCGCGGAACGTGGCGCTCTACACCGCCGAGCTGGCCGACGACCTGGCCCGGGCGGGGGCGCCCGACGAGGCCGCCTGGGCGGGGGGCCGGGTGCTGGACCTGCTCACCGAGGTCCGCTCGACGCGGATCCGGTCGATGCTGAACGAGACGGCCCGCGTCCTGGTCCCGCACCAGCGTTCCCCGCGCGTGGGCGCCTTCCTGACCCGGCACGCGCAGGCCTGACCCGGCGCCGCGGCGCGCGGGCCCGGGCGACGGGGCGGGCGGCCGGGCGGCCGGGGTTCAGCCCTCCAGGTGGCCCGTGTCGTTCCAGCGCTCCAGCGCGGGGGCGCCGTAGGCCCATCCGAGGACCGACAGGGAGGTGGGGTCGAGGCGGATGCGCGCGCCGAAGGAGGCCTCGAAGCCGAGCCAGCGCGCGGCGAGGGTGCGCAGGATGTGACCGTGCGCGAAGACCAGCACGTCCCGCTCGGCCGAGCGCGCCCAGGCGACCACCTCGTCCGCGCGCGCCGCGACGTCGGCGACGGACTCGCCGCCGGGGACGCCGTCGCGCCAGATCAGCCAGCCGGGTCGGACGGCCTGGATCTCGGCGGGGGTCATGCCCTCGTAGTCGCCGTAGTCCCACTCCATGAGCGTGTCCCAGGCGTCGGCCTGGGCGCCGAAGCCGGCGAGGTCGCAGCTCTCGCTCGCGCGGACCAGGGGGCTGGTGCGCACCTCCAGGCCGCGCAGGCTCGCCCACGGGTCCCGGGCGAGGCGCTCGCCGAGCTGCTTGGCGCCGAGCCTGCCCTCCTCCAGCAGCGGCACGTCCGTGCGTCCGGTGTGCTTGCCGAGCTTCGACCAGGCCGTCTGACCGTGGCGGGCGAGGAGGATGCGGGGGGCCATGGATGTTTCTCCCGGTCCGTAGGGGTTCGCGCGACTATCGGGCGATCGGCTCGTCAGACCATCATCCACGACGTGGCCGGACACCATCGTCGGACGGACGCCCCGACGAGGCGACGCCCGACGATCCGGCGACCCGCCACCCCGGTGACCCGACAGCCCGGTGGCCTGACCGCCCGACCGCCCGACCACCCGACGAAGATCCACACCGTACGGGGCCCCGGCAGCGGCCCGCTCGACGACGACCGGACCCACCGGCCCCACCGGACCCACCAGGCCCGCCCACCCCACCGGCCCCGCCTGTGCGGGACGGACCGCCCACGCGGGGACGCGAGCGCCCACGACGGGACGGACCCCGACGTGTCCGGACCCGGACCGGCGGGCGAACAGCGCGTGCGTTTCGGCCTTACGACCACGATTGTCAGTGGCGGATGGGACACTTCCGCCCGTGAGCTCCTACCCGACCGGCGGCCCGCCCCACACGACCCTGCGGCAGCGGCTCGCCGACCTGCGCGGCCCCGCCGTTCCGCCCCGTCCCCTCGACGCGCGGGCGCTCGCCGCGCTCGCCGCCAACCCCGGATGCGGCAGACGCGCCCTGCTCGACGGCGCCGGCGTGGACAAGACGGCGCTCGCCACCGCCCTGGGCTCGCCCGCCTCCTTCGGACAGTCCCAGTTCGCCATCGTGCGCGGGAACTCCTTCGAGGCGAAGGTCAAGGCCGACGGCGGGGCCGAACTGCTGCGGCTGGTCCACTCCCGCCTCGACCCGGAAGCCGAACCGCCCGGCGCCGCGGACCGGGTGCCCGACCTCACCGCCGCCGGCCCCGAGGGCCGCGCCGCGCGGACGGCCCTGGCCCTGCGGGAGGCCACCGCCGCCGGCACGTGGACCCTGCTCGACCACCCCATGCTCGCCCTGGAGGTGGCGGGCACCCCCGCCTACCTGGAGCCGGACGCCGTCGTCGTGCACCCCGACGGCCGCTGGACCGTGGTGGAGATCAAGTCGTTCCCGATGATCGACGGCGCCGCCGACGCCGCGAAGGTGGGGGCCGCCGCCCGGCAGGCCGCCGTGTACGCGCTGGCCCTGGAGCGGACCGCCGCGAAGCTGGAGCGGGCGGAGGTCGGCCACCGGGTGCTGCTCGTGTGCCCGAAGGACTTCTCCAACCTGCCCACCGCCGCGCTCGTCGACATCCGCCGGGAACGCGCCGTCACCCTGCGCCAGTTGGAGCGGCTGACCCGGGTCGAGGACCTGGCCGCCGCCCTGCCGGCCGGACTGACCTTCGATCCGGCCCGCCCCGCCGAGGAACTGACCGCGGCCGTCTCCGCCGTCTCCGCCTCCTACGCCCCCGAGTGCCTGGCCGCCTGCGAGCTGGCCTTCCACTGCCGCGAACGGGCCCGCGCCGCCGGGGAGCCGACCGCGCTGGGCCGGTCCGTACGGGGCGAGCTGGGCGGACTGACCACCGTCGAGGCGGCCCTCGCCGCGGCCTGCGGGACCCCGCCCGACGCCCACGACCCCCACTCCCCCGAAGTCCACGACCCCGACGATCCCGCCGCCGAAGCGCTGCGCCGGGCCGCACGGCTGCGCGCCGAGGCCCTGGAGCAGGCCGCCGCGCGGTCCCCGCAGCACGTCCCGGAGCCCCCCGCATGCCCCTGATGAGCACCCTGGCCCGGCTGGAGGCGGTCCGCGCGGGGCGCGCCCGGCCGCTGGCGACCGTCCGCCACCGCCACCTGGGCGAGAACCCGCTGGTCCTCGTGCCCCTGACCACGGCCGGTGAGGCAGGCGCCCCGCTCGGCGTGATGGTGGGCACCGATCCGCACGACCCCGCCGTGCTGGTCGTCCCGCAGCCGCGCGACCGCGACCTGCGCTGGCAGTTCCTGGCCGCCCTGGCGGAGCACGTGATGCCGTACGTCGAGGCGTACGCGGACGTCGTCGAGCCCGCCGAGCGCACCGAGACCGATCCGGAGACCGGCCGGAAGGTCAAGGTCGAGGCCGAACTGTGCGTGGACGCGCCGCAGATCGTCGTGCCGAGCCGCGCGGGCGTGGAGTACGTACGCCTCCTCGGCCGCTCGATGCGCTTCCGGCGGACCGCCGAGGAGGACCCGGAGAACCCCTACCCGGTGCCGACCCGGGTCCCGCTGCTGGGGCGCTGGTTCACGCACCTCGGCGAACGCGCCCGCGTGCCCGGCTCCTCGATGCTGGTGGCCGCGACCGAACTCCTCGGCCGGCACTGGGCCACCGGCCAGAGCAACCTGGAGGACCAGCACCTCGGCGCCCTGCTGGGCTGGATAGCCCCGCCCGAGGGGGTGTCGGGGGCGCGGTGGGCGCTGCGCGCCGAACTGGAGCGGGGTCCGGACGGCCAACTGCTGGTCCCGCCGGCCGGCCCCGCCACCGATCCCGCCTTCGACAACCGGCTGCTGGCCCCGGCCATCGCCCGCTTCGACGCGGCCCGCGCCGCGGCCCAGGGCGGCGCCGAACAGGCGGGCGCCGCGGTCGGGGCCGCCGAGCGGGAGGTCCGGGAGCTGGTCCGGGGCCAGATGGAGAACACCTGGCGGCAGACCTGGGAGGCCGTCGCGCTGCTGCGCGGTCTGCCGGCCGGCGAGCGCACCGAGGAGCGCTGGACCCGCGACCGCTGGTCGTTCACCGGCCACCGCGACCGGGTGCGCGCGGGCGAGCCGCCGCAGCCGCGCCGCGACGACGCGGTGACGGCGGCCCAGAAGCTCTCCACCCGCGAGACCGAACAGGTCCGTCTCGACGCCCAGGAGGCGCTGGACGACCCGTTGGTCATGGCGGGGCGGCGGCTGGCGGGCGAGGCCTTCGCCGGCGAGGTGACGGAGGTGGTCATGGAGTGGACCGAGGGCAAGCGGCCCCGTCCGCGCCCGCTGGTCACGGTGGCCACCGAGGACCGGCCGCAGCTCGCGGAGGGCGGTGGCGGGAAGGTCTACCGCTCGCTGGACGGCCGGCAGCAGGCGTTCGCGTTCGTGGGCGTCGAGGAGGACGGACGGCTGGTGCTGCGCGTCCTCGACAAGATGGGCGCGGGCCGCGAGCCCGTGCCGGGTTCGGTCCCGGAGAAGGGCGACCGGGTGTGCTGGACCCTGTTCGAGCACGACGCGCGGGGCGGCCCGAAGCTGCCCGACCCGGAGAACACCCCCTGGACGCACGGCGGCCCGCCCGGGCTGCCGGGCTCGGCCGCGCTGCCCGATTCCGTCACCGACGAGGACCTCCTGTGACCGTCTCCGTCCGGGCCCTGGGCCCCGGTTCCGATCCCGCCCCCGACGCCGGCTTCGACCCGGGCGCGGCCGCCGCCCGGGCGACCGCCGCCATCCTGCGCGACACCCTGCACGGCACCGAGCGGGGTGTGGTCGTGGACTCCCCGCCCGGGGCCGGGAAGTCCACGCTGGTGGTGCGCGCGGCCCGGGAGCTGGCCGCCGCCGGGCGCCGGCTGATGGTGGTCGCGCAGACGAACGCCCAGGTCGACGACCTGGTGCTGCGGCTCGCCGACAAGGATCCGGAGCTGAAGGTCGGACGGCTGCACAGCAGTGACGGCGAGGCCTACGATCCGGCGCTGCGGGAGTTGCCCTCGGTGACGCTGTCCGCGAAGCCCGCGGACCTGGCGGAGCTGCCGATCACCATCTCCACCGCCGCGAAGTGGGCCTACGTCAAGGACGTCGAGCCCTGGGAGCACGCGATCGTCGACGAGGCGTACCAGATGCGCTCCGACGCGCTGTTGGCGGTGGCCGGGCTGTTCGACCGGGCGCTGTTCGTGGGCGATCCGGGGCAGTTGGACCCCTTCAGCGTGGTCGGCGCGGAGCAGTGGGCGGGGCTGTCCTACGACCCTTCGGCGTCGGCGGTGTCCACCCTGCTGGCGCACAACCCGCAGCTGCCGCAGCACCGGCTGCCGGTGTCGTGGCGGCTCCCGGCCAGCGCGGCGCCGCTGGTGTCGCGGGCGTTCTACCCGTACAGCCGTTTCCGCAGCGGTACGGGCCCGGGCGAGCGACGGCTCTCGTACGGGGTCGCGGGGGACGGCTCGGGCCCGGACCGGGTGCTGGACGAGGCCGCCGAGTCGGGTTGGGGCCTGCTGGAGCTGCCGGCCCGGCACACCCCGCGCACGGATCCGGAGGCGGTGCGGGCGGTGGCGCTGGTCGTGCGGCGGGCGCTGGACCGGGGCGCGGTGACCTCCGACGAGCAGGCTCCGGGTCCGGTCCCGCTGACGGCGGACCGGATCGCGGTCGGCACGGCCCACCGCGACCAGGCCGCCGCCGTCCGGGCCGCGTTGGCGGCGCTGGGCGTGGCGGGGGTGACCGTGGACACCGCGAACCGCCTCCAGGGCCGCGAGTACGACCTCACGGTGGTGCTGCACCCCCTGTCCGGGCGACCGGACGCGACGGCGTTCCACCTGGAGACGGGCCGGTTGTGCGTCCTGGCCTCGCGGCACCGCCACGCCTGCGTGGTGGTGGCCCGGGCGGGCATAGCGGAGCTCCTGGACGACCACCCCTCGACGGACCCGGTGCAGCTGGGGGTGACGGTCAAGTTCCCGGACGGCTGGGAGGCGAACCATTCCGTGCTGGCACACCTGTCCGAGCACCGTGTGGCGTGGCGGCCCTGAGGGGTGGTGCCGCTGCGGCCGAACGGGTCGACGGCACGGTCCCGCGATGTCGCGAGACGGACATTCCGGGCGGGCGTCATAGGGTGGCCGTCGCTCACCGGTGACGGAAGGACGGACGTCCATGGCGTACGAACGGCAAGGCCGCGTGGGGTACGGGTATCCCGCCGGAGCGGTCCCCACCGGCACCGTCACGCACGACGTCGGACTGCTGCTGCTGCGGATCGTCATCGGCCTCACGATGGCCGGCCACGGGTCGATGAAGCTCTTCGGCTGGTTCGGCGGTCCGGGTCTGAGCGCGACCGGCAAGGGCTTCTCGATGGCCGGGTACCCCGCCGGGGACGCCATGGCCGTCATCGCCGGGCTCTCCGAGACCCTGGGCGGTCTGGCCCTGGCGCTCGGGCTGTTCACGCCGCTCGCCGGCGCGGCGCTGATCGGCGTCTTCGTCAACATCCTCGACGTGCGCGGGCTGAGCCACTACTTCCCGCCCAAGGGCGTGGAACTCGAAGTGGTGCTGTTCGCGGGGATCGTCGCCCTCACCCTCACCGGGCCGGGCCGGTTCGCGGTCGACCGCCTGCTGCCCGTGCTGCGCGAGTCGCGCCCCCGACTGTCCCTGCTCGGGGTGCTGGCGGGCCTGGTGGCGGGGTTCGTCGTCATGCTGATCCGCGACTGAGCCGTCGGGACGACCCGGACCCGCGACCCACGACCCACGCCCCGCCCCGCCCCGCGACCGACGGACGGCGCGCACAGACCCGGTGGAGGAACGCCGGAGGGTCAGTCGACTTCCTTGCGGGCGACGCCGAGCCGGGCCCGGAGGGTCTCGCCCACCTCCGCGAGGGTGGCGAGCTGCTCGGGGGTGAGGACGTCGATGAGGTGGCGGCGTACGGATTCCACGTGCAGCGGCGCCGCCTCGGTGATGGCCCCCACGCCGGCGGGGGTGAGCACCACCTGCGCGCCGCGTCCGTCCGAGGCCACCTCCTCGCGGCGGACCAGGCCGCGCTGTTCCATCCGGGTGAGCTGGTGGGAGAGCCGGCTGCGCGACCACTGCATGAGAAGGGCGAGCGCGCTGATCCTGGTGCGGTGGCCCTCGGTGGAGCCGAGCACGGACAGGACGTCGTAGTCCGCCTCGGAGAGCCCGCTGTCCTGCCCGAGATCTCGCGCGATCCCGGCGTTGACCAGGGGGAACATCCGCCGCCAGGCGTACCAGGCGCGCTGCTCGGATTCGGTGAGCCAACGCGGCGCGGGATCGGGGTCTCGGGTCATGGATCCACTCCAACCAGGTCGGTGATGTGTCAACAAGGTAGTTGACACATCATGCGGGTGTGGCTTTGCTGGGTGACACGTCAACCACCATCATGCGTCCGGCACACCACACCGGACCCTCAAGGGAGTTCACCCCATGACCCGCCTGCACGTCGTCTCCGCCGCCACCCGCCCGACCTCCTCCGGCCGCCCGCTCGCCCGCTGGGTCACCGAGCAGGCCCGCGCCCACGGCGCCTTCGAGGTCACCCCCGTGGACCTCGCCGACATCGCCCTGCCGCTCCTCGACGAGCCCGAGTACGCCTCCAGCGGCATCTACACCCACCAGCACACCCGCGACTGGAGCGCGGTCGTCGAGGCCGCCGACGCCTTCGTCTTCGTGATGCCGATGTACAACGGCGGCTTCAGCGCCGCGTTCAAGAACGCCATCGACTTCCTCTACCGCGAGTGGGACGGCAAGCCGGTCGGCCTCGTCAGCTACAGCGCGGGCCCCACGGGCGGCGCCCCGGCCGCCGAGATGCTGCTCCCGGTGCTCACCCGCGTCGGCATGCTGCCCGCCGCGCGCTCCCTGGCCGTCCCCGGCGTCAACGCCCTCATCGGACCCGAGGGCTTCGAGGCCCCGGAGGACTTCGCCGACCGCCTGACCGGCGTGCTGGACGACGTCGCGGCGCTGGCCAAGGAGCCCGTCACGCTGTGACCCGCCGCACTCTTGCGCGGCGTTGGACAATGGTGGGTGGCCCGGAAGCTTTTCGCACGCCCAGCAGGAGGACACGCATGGCAGATCCCGAGCGGACCGAGCGGAGGCTGCGGCCCGCGCCGCTGCTCTTCGAGCCCTCGGAGGCCGCCACGGACCCCGAGCACTTCTTCGACCTGGAGTCGATCGAGGACCCGCGCGAGCTGCTCGCCCGGGCCACCGAGCTGGCGCTCGCCTTCCGGGCCGCGCAGGACAGAGCGGTGGAGTTCCAGGCCCTGGCCGCCGCCCAGCTCGCGGACCCCCGACGGTTCGACCGGCTTGCGCCCGACGCCATCGCCGCGGCGGCCGACTGGACCGAGGACTACGCGCGCAGGATGATCGAGTTCGGCGAGGACCTCCAGCGGGGCACCGCCCCCGACCTCGACTGACGCCCCCGACCCGCCGACCCCCTCGCCCCGCCCGCACGCGGGGCACCGGGGGGGCCGGGCGCCCCGACCATCGGCCCGCGGCATATGCGCGGCGCAACATACACCGCCGGCCGCACCCCTGTCCCGGTTTTCGGTAACCCCGAGGAACCGGGTCGCTACGCCGGGTAGACCATGGCATATGACGACGCTGACGGCTGCCACCTGTCCCGCCCTCGAAGGCCTCGACGCGCACGCCGCGCCCGTCGGCCAGGTGACCCCGCAGGGCGCCGCCTGGCTGGCCTCCGCGTCCGCGCACCCGCGCGCCACCCTCGCCGCCTGGCAGAACCGGCCGGCCTCCCCCGCGGTGCTGCCCTGCGGGACCGCCTTCGACGTCGTCAACGTCCCGTTGGTCCTCGGCCGCCGGATGCTGGACCTGCTCTGGGAGCGGGGCCCCGGCTCCGGCCCGGCCGCCGTGCACCGGGGGCGGATGCTGCTGTTCGCGACCCCGGGCACCGCCCAGCGACTGCCGGCCCTGCTGGCCTGGGAGGAGTGGGGGCCGGGCGCCCCGACGCCGCTGTGCCACGGCCACGGGGACGCGGTGACGGTGCCGGCCCTGACGCCGCCCCCCGGTCCGTCCCGTTGGCTGGTGGCCCCGGACACCCGTCTTCCCTGGCTGCCGGGCCCGGACTCGCTGCTCTGGGCGTTCCTGCACGCGGCCCGCTGACCGGCATCGATTTTTCCTCTCGGCGGCCGGGGTGCTAATGTCTACCTCGTCAGCAAGCGCCGCTAGCTCAGTTGGTTAGAGCAGCTGACTCTTAATCAGCGGGTCCGGGGTTCGAGTCCCTGGCGGCGCACAGACGGGAGAAGGCCCCCACTCTTCGGAGTGGGGGCCTTCTTCGTGTCCGGCGGGACCGCGGTTCCACCATCCCGCCGGAAGCGTCTACGTGGTGATCTTCACGGTGTACGCCCCGGACTGGGTCCGGTCCGCGACCTCGATGGTGATCCGCTCCCCCGGCACCGTGAAGGTCTCCCCGACCTCCAGCGGCGCGTCCGCGAGCGGCGGGTACACCGAGCGGTCCCAGCAGGCCTCCGTGCCCGGATGCGCGTCCAGCACCTCGATCGGGCCGCCGCCCGAGGAGGCCTCGTTGCGGACCCGGTAGACGAGCACCCCCTCGGTGCAGGTGTCGCCGTCGTTGCCGGCGGAGCCCCGCGCCTCGACGGCGATGGCGCTGCCCGGACCGGTGCGGATGACCGCGAGACGGGTCCCGCCCGTACCGCCGGTGGGCGGGGCCTGGCCGAGGGGCTGGAGGGTGTGCAGGGAGGTGCCGGACCGTACGCAGTCGACCTGCGAGGAGTCCAGCCAGCCCAGCTTCCACTTGTGCCAGGCGAACAGGTCGGGGGCCATGCCGAACTGGCTCCCCATGACGTCCCAGTCGCCCACGTAGGTGTCCCAGTCGCCCTTGCCGTCGCTCGGACGGTGGTAGAGGTCGGGCAGGTCGAAGACGTGCCCCGTCTCGTGCGCGAGCACGTTGCGGTCGGGCGGGTGGCGCTCGAAGACGGTGACGATCCGGCGCAGGTCGGTGCCGTCGGCCCGCAGGGGGCGGTCGAAGTTGACGACCTTCGTCGCGTCGGAGTCCACCCCGGGCGCGTTCGGGTCGGCGACGAAGTAGACGACGTCGTACGCGCTGAAGTCGACCTCCGCGTCGGCGGCGGCGACCGCGTCCCGCAGGTAGGCGGCCCGACCCTCGGGGGCCCAGTCGCGCTGTATCCCGTAGGCCGTCGACGGCTGGGGCATCGGGACCCACCGCTTCATCGGGTGCGAGGCGAGGCGGAAGCGGCCGTAGGAGGCCCGCGCGAAGAACTCGCTGGTGGCGGGGAAGTAGTCGGAGGTCAGTTCCTCCGTGCCGACGGTGGGGCGGTGGTCGGGGAAGGAGAGGAAGACCATGACCGCGTCGAGGGTGCGCTCGGGCTTGGGGTAGGCGCCGTTCCAGGTGTCCACCCCGAGGGAGTGGTGCGCGGCCGTGCGGGTCAGCGCGCAGGGGGCGGCCCCGGTGTCGGCCACCGCCGGGCCGGCGACGAGCGACATGGCGGCGAGCGCGGTCATCGAGGTGAGGACGGCCGCCGCACTTCGGACGCGGGAACGGTCCACTCCCCCGGGTGTCTGCTGTCGCGGCACATCGACCTCCGGTGGTGGATTCGTACCATCTCGTCCACCTTGAGGCGATTGTCTTATTAATGTCCTGTTCCGCTGCCCCACACGAGTGAGCGATGCGGCAAGCCGGTGACCTGGCCCATACGCAGGTTTGCCTACGGGCCGTCACTATCGGTCAGCCGGGATCAGGCATCGCCGCCATGCGCTCACAGCCGCACAGAAACGATCACACTCCCCCGACCCGACACCCCGTCAGCAGTCCCCCGACGGAGCCCCCGTGGGGCGTCAGCACGGCGACGGACCTTGTTCCACACGGCGACGTGGCTGGATAGCGCCTCCCGCCGGCCTCTATGATCGGCACACTTTCCTGCACGGACACTCACGAGCACTGCGGGAGCCAACGGTGAGCGGAACCTCAGAGGGGACCGGTTCGGCGGCCGGCAGCATCCGATCGGCCCTTACGGAGCGTCACCAGGCGGTGCCGGCCGTGCCGGACGCCGCACACGACTACCGGGCCGCCTTCGACGCGGCCCACCTGGCGATGGCCGTCGTCGGTCGCGACGGCGAGGTCATCACCGCCAACCAGGCACTCGCCGCGCTGCTGGGCACCGGGGCGGACGAACTCGCCGGACGGAGCGCCGCCGACCTGGTGGACCTGGCGGCGGAGGCCCGCACCTGGCAGGCGTACCAGGAGGTGCTGCGCGGACGGCAGGCCCGACTGCGCTGCACGCGCCGCCTCAAGCACCCCGACGGGCACTCCCTGTGGACCGAGGTCACCCTCGGCCCGGTCCCCGGCACCGGGGACGTCCTGCTGTCGGTCGCCGACATCAGCGACCGGCGCGACCTCCAGGCCCGCCTGCGCCACCTCCAGATGCACGACCCGGTGACCCGGCTGCCCAACCGGGCCCTGTTCTTCGAGCGGCTCCAGGCGGCGCTGGAGGCCCCCTCGTACGGCCCCGGCGGCGGCACCGGCCGGATCGGCCTGTGCTACCTGGACCTGGACGGCTTCAAGGCCGTCAACGACACCCTGGGCCACCGCGTCGGCGACCGGCTGCTGACCGCCGTGGCGGCCCGGCTGACCCAGTGCGCCGACCGGTCCGGGTACGGGCGTACGGGCGGCCACCTGGTGGCCCGGCTCGGCGGCGACGAGTTCGCCCTCCTCGTGGAGGAGTCCACCGGGACCGAGCAGCTCACGGACCTGGCGCGCGGCGTGCTGGCCGCCGTGCAGGAGCCCTTCGACCTGGCCGGGCAGCGCCTGTCGGTGTCCGCGTCGATCGGAGTGGTGGAGCGGGACGCGGCCGGCACCTCGGCGACGGGGCTGATGCAGGCGGCCGACACGACCCTGTACTGGGCCAAGGCCGACGGCAAGGCCCGCTGGACGCTCTTCGACCCCGAGCGCAACGCGCACCGCATGACACGCCAGGCCCTGTCGAGCACGCTGCGCCCGGCCGTGGAGCGCGGTGAGTTCGAGCTGGAGTACCAGCCGCTGGTGGACCTGGAGAGCGGCACCGTGCGCGGGGTCGAGGCCCTGGTGCGCTGGCGGCACCCGCAGTTCGGCGTCCTGACGCCGAATCGGTTCATCGGCATCGCCGAAGAGGACGGCTCCATCGTGCAGTTGGGGCAGTGGGTGCTGCGCACCGCCTGCCGGCAGGCGCGCCGCTGGCAGATCGAACAGCCCAGCGACTGCCCCGTCTTCGTCTCCGTGAACGTGGCCGTGCGCCAGGTGTGGGACTCCGACCTGGTGGGCGACGTCGCGGAGATCCTCGCCGAGACCGGGCTGGCCCCGCAGCTGCTCCAGCTGGAGCTGACCGAGTCCGCGGTGATGGGCTCGGCCGGGCGGCCCCTCCAGGCGCTCCAGGCCCTGAGCGACATGGGCGTGCGGATCGCCATCGACGACTTCGGCACCGGCTACTCGAACCTGGCCTACCTGAGCCGGCTGCCCGTGTCCGTGCTGAAGCTCGACGGGTCCTTCGTGCGCGGCTTCCGCTACGAGGAGGGCGCCCACCCGAACCCGGCCGACGAGACCATCGTCGAGGCCCTGGTGCAGCTCGCGCACCGGCTCGGGCTGACCGTCACCGCCGAGTGCGTGGAGACGGCCGGCCAGGCGGCCCGGCTGCGCCGCGTCGGCTGCGACACCGGGCAGGGCTGGCTGTACTCCCGCGCCGTGGCCCCGGAGCGGATCGCCGAGATGATCGCCCCGACCGGCCGCGCGCGCTTCGCGGAAACCGGAACCGCCCCACCCCCTCGGGAGGGGTAGGGCGGCTCGGCGCTCGGCGCGGGGTGGGGGGATCAGCAGGCGCCGAGGTCCTTCCAGACACCCCATTCACCGGTGGTGCCGGGCACCTCGTTCTGGGTCCACCACTGGGCCTTGTACTTGCGGCCGTTGTGGGAGACCTCGGTGCCGCCCGTGTAGACCTGGCCGGCGACGTACGCGGCGGCGGTGCAGCCCGTGGTGGGCGGCGTCGTCGGAGGCGTGGTCGGGGGCGTGGTCGGCGGGGTGGTGGGAGGCGTGGTCGGAGGCGTGGTCGGGGGCTGCGTGCCGCCGCCCATCGCGTCCGAGATCTGGTTCAGCAGGGTGGTGTTGGCGTCCAGGCCGAGCAGGGAGTACATCATCGAGCCGGCCAGGCCGCGCTGCTTGCCGTAGTCGACGCGGGCCTGGATGGACTTCTGGTTCAGGCCGGTGAAGAACTCGCCGTCCTTGTAGAAGTAGGAGGCCTTGGCCTGGTCGTCCCAGTAGGTGGTCGCCGCGTTGTCGACGATGCCGCCGAGCTCCTTGTAGTTGGCGATGCCGGCCTGCTGGCTGGTGGGACGGGCGCCGGAGGCGCCGGTCGCGCTCTGCGCGAGGCCGTTGTTCGCCCCGGCGGGGACGCCCTTCCAGCCGCGGTAGTAGAACTCGTAGCCCAGGGTCAGCTTGTTGGCGGGGAAGCCGCCCGCGATCCCGTAGGCCGGGTTGCCGTCGATCCAGGAGTCGATGGCGTTGTCGATGCTGTACTTCTGGGTGCCCGGGGCGATCGGGTCGGTCGGGTCGCCGGCCGGCGAGTACAGCGGGGACTGGTGGTACGTCGGCCCGTCGCCGTCCCAGGCGCCGTGCATGTCGTACGTCATGATGTTCGCGTAGTCGAGGTACGCGCCGATCTTGTCCGTCTCGATGTACTTGATCTTGTCCTGGCCGGCCGGGAGGGCCGCGGTCAGCATGAGCTTCTTGCCGCCGTTGGCCTGGCCGTAGGCGTCGAGCTGCTCGCGGAACTCCTTGAGCAGGAGGGTGAAGTTCTGCTTGTCCTCGGGGGCGTAGTGGTTGCCGAGGTGGCCGCCGGACGAGCCCGGGTACTCCCAGTCGATGTCGATGCCGTCGAAGATCCCGGCCGCCGTGCCCGGACCGCCGAAGCCGCCCTCGACGGGCAGGTTGCCCTTGATGTACTGGTCGATGCAGGAGGAGACCAGCTTCTTGCGGGAGGCGTCGGTCTTGGCCGCGTCGCTGAAGTACTTCGAGTACGTCCAGCCGCCCAGCGAGATGTTGATCTTCAGGTGCGGGTACTTGGCCTTCAACTGCTTGAACTGGTTGAAGACGCCGACGATCGGCTGGTCCCACTTGTCGGCGACCCCGCTGACGCTGTCGGCCGCGCTGAAGGACTTCTGGTAGTCGGCGTACGAGTCGCCCGCGCCGTCACCGGCGTTGGGGTTGTTGTCGTCGCCCGCCGCCTTGTTCGCCTCGAAACAGGTGAGGTTGGTCGGGTGGATGTTGCCGAACGAGTAGTTGATCACGTCCAGCTTGCCCGCTATGCCCCGCGTGTCGAGGTGCTTGGGGTAGAAGGCGTTGCCGTAGACGCTCCACTGGTCGTAATAGGCGATCTTCACGCCGCCGCTGCTGACCGTCGGGGAGACGGGCGCGGCCTGTGCGGTGCCGAGCCCCGCGAAGGTGGCCAGCGCTCCGGCGGCCAGCGCGGCCGTGGCGGCGGCCGCGATGAGGGGTTTACGGATGTGCATGAACTGCCTCCGGGGGGTGGGAGGTAAGGGCATCAGCTTCAGGTGAGAGAAGTGATAGCGATCACCGCGGGCCCCAGTCAATGGTTTGGACCAAAGAAGGACTAGACCACTCGACGCGCAAATTGGCTCGTCAGACGGCTGGAGGCAATACGAAAACCGCCCGCCACCCCGGGTGACGAGCGGTTTAAGGTTGCCTTAGGTCATCCCTCGGCAAGGTTTCGGCAACAAACCAGCCAAACCCCGTTGGTCTTCGCTCAAGCCGGAGTCGATCCCTCCGTCGGGAACCCGTACGCATCTGCGACGAGCCCGTACGAGCGCAACCGGGCCTCCCCGCTGTGGGCGTTGGCGGTCAGCATCAGCTCGTCGGCGCCCGTCCGCTTCACCAGGGCGTCGAGTCCCGAGCGCACCTCGTCGGGGGTGCCGTGCACGATGTTGGCGATCCAGCCGTCGACGAACTCCCGCTCCAGCGGCGAGAAGGGGTACGCGGCCGCCTCCTGCGGCGTCGGCACCAGTCCGGGCCGGCCGCTGCGCAGCCGCAGCATCGACAGCGCGCCGGTGAGCACCTGGGCGCGGGCCTCCTCCTCGGTGTCGGCGGCCAGCGCCGCGACCCCGATGAGGGCGTACGGGGCGTCCAGCACGGCCGAGGGCCGGAAGCTCTGCCGGTAGAGGTCGAGGGCCGGCAGGGTCCCGGCCGCGGAGAAGTGGTGGGCGTACGCGAACGGCAGCCCCAGCTCCCCCGCGAGGCGGGCGCTGAACCCGGAGGAGCCCAGCAGCCAGATCGGCGGCCGCCCGACGGAGCCCTGCACCGGCCCGGGGACCGCGTGCACGCGGGAGTACGGGTGCCCGTCGGGGAAGTCGTCGTCGAGGAAGCGGGTCAGCTCCGCAAGCTGCCGGGGGAAGTCGTCCGCCGCCTCGTCGAGCCGTCCGGGCCCGCGCAGCGCGGCGGCCGTCCGCGGATCGGTGCCGGGGGCGCGGCCGAGGCCGAGGTCGACGCGGCCCGGGGCGAACGCCTCCAGGGTGCCGAACTGCTCGGCCACGGCCAGCGGGGCGTGGTTGGGCAGCATGACCCCGCCCGAGCCGAGCCGGATCCGGGTGGTGTGGGCGGCGAGGTGGGACAGGATCACGGCCGGGGAGGAGCTGGCGACCCCGGGCATGGAGTGGTGCTCGGCCACCCAGTGGCGGTGGTAGCCGCGGGATTCGGCGAGCCGGGATATCGCCACGCTGGTGCGCAGCGAGGCGGCCGCGGTGCTGCCGCTGCCGACCGTGACGAGGTCGAGCACCGACAGCGGCACCGGCGCCTCGCCCCGCACCACGCCCCGGATCGCCTCCGCGGCGCCGCCGTCCGTGCCGTTCCCGTCCGCGCGTCGGCCCGCGTCCTCGGTGTCGCTCATCGTCGCTCCCGTCCCGTTCGGCTCGTGCGCTCCTTGCGCGTCGAATGGGTGGAACCGTGCGGTTCCGTCGGGCATTCCCGACGCGGCCGCGTGTGGGCGTGCCGCTGGCATATGCCAGAAGGGTAGATCCAGGCAGAGGGACTTGATTAAGCCATCAATCTCTTCAACAGACGCTCCACGTGCGCCTCTTGGTGGCTATCGTGGTACGGCAGGCGGTAACAACCTGGTAGGGGGAAACCGTGGCGCTGAAGCCCGAGCCGACCGCGCCGTTCCACTCGGTGCAGTACGCCCTGCGCGTACTCGAAACGATCTCGCGGCACACCGGTGGTGTGACCGACGTGCAGATCGCGCGTGAGACCGGTCTGCCGGCGGTCCATCTCGCCCCGATGCTGCTCATGCTGCGTCGGGAGGGCTACGTCCTCCAGGTGTCCGACGGCGCCTATGCCATAGGGGACTCCCTCGTCCTGCTCGGTTCCGGCGTCGACCGGCAGCAGGCCCTCCAGGAGAAGCTCCAGGACACCCTGGACCGGCTGCGCGACTCCGTCGGCGCGGCCGTCTACATCAGCCGCTACGTGGACGGCGAGGTCCGCATCACCCAGTTCGCCGACAGCCCGCGCACCCCGAAGGTCCACGAGTGGGTGGACTTCCGCTCGGCGGCCCACGCGAGCGCCGTCGGCAAGTGCCTGCTGACGCAGCTCGACCAGAACGCGCGGCGCGACCACCTGTCCCGCCACAAGATCGCCCGCCTGACCTCGAAGACGATCGTGAACGAGCGCATCCTCTTCTCGAAGCTGGACAGCCAGCCGGCGACGGTCCCGATGCTGGACCTCCAGGAGTACGCGGTGGGCACCGTCTGCGCCGCCGTACCGATCACGGCCGGTGCGGCCGTGGGCTGCCTGGCCCTGTCGATGCCCGTCGAGCACGCCCACCGCCTGCGCGCCGCGGCCGACACCCTCAACCGCAAGGCCGCCCCGCTGCTGCTGTCGCTCACGCTCTGAGACCGGGAAGCCGGGGCGGAGCCGAAGGGCCGAAGGGCCGGACAGGGCCGGGAAACACTTCGGGCGGTTCCCGGTGAACCGGAAACCGCCCGAAGTACAGGTGCGCCGCCAGGGACTCGAACCCCGGACCCGCTGATTAAGAGTCAGCTGCTCTAACCAACTGAGCTAGCGGCGCCTGACAGAGAAAATACTACCTGGTCCCCGGGGGTGCTCCAAACCATTACCGCCGGGCGCCCGTGATCAGCGTTCCAGCAGGTGGCGGCGGCCCCGGTCCTCGTACCGGGCGAGCAGTCCGGCCAGCGCGGGCGGGTCGAGGGGGCGGTATCCGTCGGCGGCGCGCCGCCAGAGCGGGTCGGGGCACAGGAAGCCGGCGCGGCGCAGGGCGACCCGGTGGACCTTGTTGGTGGCGGTGACGGGCATCGCGTCGAGGATCCGGACGTAGCGCGGGGCCATCTTGGTGCCGAGGTCGGGCTGGGCGGCGAGGAAGGCGGCGAAGGCCCCGGGGTCGAAGCGGGCTCCCCCGCGCAGCACCAGGGCGGCCATGACCTGGTCGCCGGCGGCCTCGTCGGGGACGGCGTAGACGGCGACGGCCACGGCCTCCTCCCAGCGGGCGAGGATGTTCTCGATCACGGCGGCGGCCAGGTTCTCGCTGTCGACGCGCAGCCGGTCGTCGGTGCGACCGGCGAAGTAGAGGAAGCCCTCGGGGTCGCGGAAGAAGAGGTCGCCGGTCCAGTACCAGCCGTCGCGGGTGCGGTCGGCCTGGGCCTCGGGGTTGCGCCAGTAGCCCTCGAAGAGGCTGCGGCCCCGGTTGACCAGCTCCCCTATGGCCTCGTCGCCGTTGCGCAGGCGGCCCTCGGCGTCGAGGAGGGCGGCGGGGCATTCGCGGCCGGTCTCCGGGTCGACGACGGCCAGGTCGTCCCCGTCGCCGGCCCGGCCGAGGGCGCCGGGCGGGGTGTCGGGGGTGAGCTGGACGGACGCGCCGCCCTCGGTGGCCCCGTACCCCTCGACGAGACGGACGCCGAACCGCCGCTCGAAGCGGGCGGCGTCCACGGCGCCGGCCTCGGTGCCGAAGCCCAGGCGCAGGGGGTGCGCGCGGTCGTCGGCGCGGGGCTCGGTGGCCAGGAGGTACTGCACGGCGCGGCCGACGTAGGTGAAGTAGGTGGCCCCGTAGGCGCGTACGTCGTCCAGGAACGCGGAGGCGGAGAAGCGCGGGCGCAGCGCGACCGGGGCGCCCGCGGCGAGGGCGGGCAGCCAGTCGGCGATGACGGCGTTGCCGTGGAAGAGCGGCATGCAGACGTAGTGGACGTCGTCCGGGGTGGTGCCGAAGCGGCGGGCCAGGGCGTGGCCGGCCGCGGCGACGCGGCCCTGGCCGCAGATGGCGGCCTTGGGGGCGCCGGTGGAGCCGGAGGTGAAGTAGAGGAGGAAGCGGGTGCCGGGCGCGGGCGGGGCGAAGCGGGCCTCGCCCGGCTTGGCGGCGGCGTAGGGGGCGAGGAGGGCGGCGTACTCCTCGGTGCCGGTCACGAGGATCCGTACGCCGGGCAGGTCCAGGCCGCGCAGCAGCCGCAGGTGCTCCGGCGCGGTGATCAGGACGCGGCAGTCGGTGTGCAGGATGTCGCGGGCCAGCTCGGGGCCGCGCCGGGTGGGGTTGATCCCGGCGACGGCGGCCCCGGCCAGGGCCGCCGCGCCGAGCCAGAGGGGGAACTCGGGGGTGTTGTCGAGCAGCACCCCCACGTGCGGCTCCGCGCCCCTCGGCAGGAGGTCGACGAGGAGCGCGGCGCGGGCGGCGGCCCCGCACGCGTAGTGGTGGCGGTCGAGGACGGTGACCGCACCCGGCGGCGCGCCCGTGACCGCGCCGGTGTCGGCCCCGGCGGCGGGCACGGCGGCGGCCCCGGGGGTGCGCACGGTGTCGGCCCCGTGCAGCAGTCCGGGCCGCGGGTCTCCCCATTGGCACGCGATGAGTTCAGCGACGGTCTCGGGCGCAGTCGTCCTCCGCATGCCGCCGGAGGTTAGCTGACGTTACGTCAGAACTGAACGTCGGAGCAGGCGTAGAAGGCCATCGGGGTGTCGTGGACGGTCCAGACCGCCAGGATCATGTGCCGGCCGGTCTTGCCGCTCGGCAGGGCGCCCTGGTGGGTGGTGGTCATGGCGGGGCGGGCGCCGTTGTAGGCGACGGTGAGGAAGGGCTGGGGGTCGAGGGCGGAGCGGGTGAGGGGCTTGGTCGGGTCCCAGCCGGTCTTGGTGACGTAGTACTTGATGTCGGTGGTGGCGTGGTTGGCGGTGAACTGCCAACGGAAGTTGTAGCCCTGGCCGGAGGTGACGGACGTCGCGGGCCAGTTGCCTCCGCGCGGGTTGTCGAGCTGGGCGAACTCGGCGTGGCCGCCGGCGCATATCGTGCCGTCGGAGGGGCCGAGCGCGGGGAAGCCCTTGGGGCCCTCGACGCTCTGCGGCTCCCACTGGATGGGCCCGCAGTCGGAGACGGTCTTGTTGGCACAGAGCTTCTGGCGGCTGATCGGGGTGTCGGTGTAGCCGTGGCCACTCGCGCTCGGGGCTCCGAGGAGGGCGACGCCGGCGACGAGGCCGAGACCGAGCGTGGCCGCGGCGCCGGCGCGGGCGGGACGGGACGACGGACGTGCGGGCATGCGGAACGGACGCATGGGGCTGCTCCTTGGGCGTGGGGGGCCGTCACGAGTCGGACGGGAGCGTGCGCGCGCCTGGGGATGACTCGTGCGGGAGACGACTGAGACTGAACAGGACGGTTTCAGGTCTAGACCAAGTCCCACAGTATTGACGGGAGTTGGCCATGTCTATACCAATGCGAAAACGGATGGTCCGGTGTGTACCGGCCATCCGTTTCCGCGTCGCGCCCGTGGGACCGCCGTTACTGGTCACCACGCCCGGTGTAGAAGGCGACGGTGAGGTCCTTCACCAGGGCCTTGCGCTCGTAGTCGTCGAGCTCGACGATCCCGCGCGAGGTCAGCCGTCGGACGGTGTCGTCCACGGCGTCGACGACCGAGGTCAACACGGTGTCCCGGTGCTTGGCGTCGATCGCCGCGACCCGCCGCCGGCGCATCGCCTCGGCCACCTCGGGGGCGTACTCGATGCGCGTGGGCTGGGCGGAGAACACCTCGATGCCGACCGCCTCGGTTTCGGCCGCGAGCATCCGCGTCAACGCGTCGCCGACGGCCTCGGCGTCGCGCAGGGTCGGCGCGTCCTCGTGGAAGGCGTCGGCCGGGAGCTGGGACAGCACCCGGGCCATCGCCGACTCCACCTGCTCCGCGAGGTACTCCGTGTGGTCCTCGACGGCGAGGGTGGCGCGGGCGGTGTCCTTGACCTGCCAGACGACCTGCACGACGACCCGCAGCGCGAGCCCGCCGCAGTCGACGGCGGCCATGGGCTCGCTGCGCCAGTGCCGCAGCCGTACGTCGACCCGCCGGCGCAGCAGCAGCGGACTGATCCAGGTCAGGCCCGTACGCCGGACCGTGCCCCGGTAGCGCCCGAAGAGGGTGAGCACCCAGGCGTGGCCCGCCTTGGCCCGGCCCAGGCCGCCGAGCGCGAGGAGGGTCACGATGCCGAGGAAGGCGAGCGGGGGCCAGTGCGTGGCCCGCAGCCCCTGGTAGGCGCGGGGGGTCACCCCGAAGGCGGCCACCACCGGGGCGGGCACCACCCCGGCCCGCAGCAGGACGGCCGCGCAGCCGGCCAGGGCGAGGCCCCCGACGGCCACGGCGATCCAGCCGGGCAGGACCGGACCCCGGTGCTCGCGCAGCCGGTCGTCACCCCGGGGCACCCGGCGGCCGGCGGCGGCGCGGGGCGCGCGGACGGCGGCGGGGCGCGGGGCGGTGGGGGCGGGAGGACTGGGGTGGGCGAGGAAGGGGAGGTGGACCGGGATGTCCGTGACGGCCGTCCCCCGCGAGGGGGGCGCGTACGTCGGGAGGCCCGCGGTGTCGGCGTCGCCGTCCACGTGCCGCAGCCCCATCCCGCGCTCGACGGCGCGCGCGACGAGGTCGGCGACCCCGGGGCCGGGCACCCCGGTCCCGGGTGCGGCGGGCCACGGCTCCGCGTCGGACCGGGCGTACGGCTCTTCCGGGGCGGGCTCCGGGTCGGGCTCGTCGTCGTGCGCGGCGGGCTCCGGGTCGGGCTCCGGGTGCGGGACGACCGCCACGGGCCACGGCCCGGGGGCGGGAACGTCGTCGTCGGGCGCCGCCCGCGCGACCGGGGGCCAGGCCTCGACCCCGTACCGGGACGCGCCGGCGCCCGCCGCGCCCTCGGGGGCCCGCTCCCTCGGGGCCGGCCACGGCTCGGGGCGCGCGGCGGGGTCGTGTCCCGCGCGGACGGGCTCGGGCACGGCGCTGACGGGGGTGCGGTCGTGGAGCGTCGCGGGCTCCGCCGGTTCGGGGAACGGCGTCCACCCGGCGCTGCGCGTGGACGCGGCCGGCTCCGGGAACGGCACCACCACCGGCTCGGGCGGCGGCTCCTGCGGGGCGAGGGTCGCGCCGCGGGCGCCGAACTCGGCGAGGGCCGGGGGCCGGTACGGGGCCGCCGGTTCCGTACCGGGCGCGGCGGGGCGGGGCCGCTCCCGGACGGCGGGTTCCGGCAGGGCCATCCAGCGGCCGGGGCGGGGGGCCGCGACCGGCGCGGCCACGGGTTCCGCGACCGGCGCGGGATGCCCCGGCGCCGGAACGGCGTGCCCGCCCCGCACCGCGTGCTCGGTGTCGGACTCCCGAGCACCCCCGTGGACCCGCGGCTCCGGCGCGAGGACGGCGCCCGGCGCGGCGCCCGGCCCGGCGCCCGCCGACGCGGGAGCGACCGATGCGGGGGTGGCCGTCGCTGCGCCGAACGACGCGGCGGCCGGCACGGGGCCGGGCGGCACGGCGGCGACCGGAGCACGGGTGGCCGGTGCGGGCCCGGCCCACGCGGCGGCGGCCGACGCTGGGCCAAACGGCGCAGGGGTGGCCGACACGGGAGCAGCCCGCACGGCGGCGGCCGGGGCAGGGGTGACCGAGCCGGAGGTGGCCGACGCTCCGGCGAACGGCGCGGCGGCAGCCCGGTCGGGGCCGGCCGGCACGGCGGCTACCGGAGCGTGGGTGGCCGGGGCGGGCCCGGCCCACGCGGCGGCGACCGACACAGGGGCGGCCGACACGGGGCCGGGCGGCACGGCGGCAGCCGGGGTCGGTCCGGCCCACGCGGCGGCGACCGACACAGGGGCGGCCGACACGGGGCCGGGCGGCACGGCGGCAGCCGGGGTCGGTCCGGCCCACGCGGCGGCGGCCGACGCCGGAGCGACCGGCGCCGGAGTGACCGGCGTGGCCCCGGCCGACACGGCGGCCGGGTCGGAGGTGGCCGACGCCGGAGCGACCGACGCCGGAGCGACCGGCGCGGGGGCGGCGGGCACACGGCCGGCCGGCGCGGCGGCGGCCTGGTCGGGGGCGGCCGGCGGGCGGGTGGGCGGGTGGAAGGTGCCCGTCGTCGACGTGGTGCGGGTCGGGTACATCGTTGCCTCCGTCATGCGAACAGCCGGCGCCAGGTTTCCGGGCCCGGGTAGCCGTCGGCCGAGGCCCCGCGCCAGCCCTGCGCGCGCTGGAAGGCCTCGACGTTGCGGCGGTCGGCCTCGCTCCAGCGCGGGCCGGGACCTGACGTGTAGTGCTTGCCGAAGCCCTTCTGCAGCAGGCGGCGGCCGAGGGCGGCGACGGCCGGATGGGTCTGGCCGGGGCGGAACACCTTCAGCCCCGGGTACGCGGGCACCCCGGCCGGTCCCGCCCGGCCCGGCTCGGGCGGGATGTCCTTGCCCTCCTTGCGCACCAGCAGCCGCCAGGTGTGCTCGCCGGGCATCCCGTCCGCGTCCGCGCCGGTCCAGCCCTGCGCGCGCTGGAAGGCCTGGGTGGCCAGCCGGTCCGCCTCGCTCCACACCGTGCTCGCGCCCTTGGGGTAGAAGCGCAGGGCGCCCCGGCCGATCAGCATCCTGCCCAGTTCGAGGACGTGGGCGTTGTCGGCTCCGGGGCCGAACTTCGCCGCCCCCGGGAAGGGGGTCGCGCCCACCGGCCCGGCGCCCGGCGCGGGCACCTGGGGGGCCGGCACCTGGGGGGCCGGGGTCTGGGGGGCCGGGGCCTCGGGCGCGGTCACGCCCGTCACCCCGTTGAACCGGTACGGGAGGTACTTCGCCGAGTTGTTCCAGTACGCGTAGGGCGTCGCCTGCTTGCGCGTCGTCGGGCGGGTCTGCTCGTAGGCGACGTAGTGCGTGCGCGTCTCGTCGACCCAGCCGCCGAAGAGGACCACGTGCGAGCCCTTGTTGGGGTCCGCCGGATTGTGGAAGAGCAGCATGTCGCCGGGGAGCAGTTCTTCCTTGGTGATGCGGGTGGCGAAGGCGTCGAGGCTGCCGGTCCACTCGTTCGTGCCGAGGTTCCAGGCCATGGAGACGTAGCCCGAGCAGTCCTGTCGGTAGCCGTCCACCCAGTACTCGGACATGCTGTACGGGACCTTGGCCTCCAGCCACACCTTGGCCCGGTTGATGATCGTGGTCCGGTCGATCCGCTTGACCACGGACGGCGCGCCCGGCCGTCCTCCCGGCGCCGTCCCCGGGCGCTGCCCCGTGGCCGGTCGGCCGTGCAGCGGGGCGCGGCCGCCCTGCGGGGTGTCGGGGTCGTCCAGGGCCACCGGTGCCGGGCCGGGCAGGGGCCTTGCCTCGGCGAGGGCGGCCGATCCGCCGCCACCGAGGACCACACCGGCCGCCGTGGCCAGCACCAGGGCCCGGCGTGCCCCGCGCGCCGCCGGGTGTCCGCCGTCCCGTAGCGGTATGGCCCGCGCCCGGGAGAGGGCCCGACGGCGCTGGGCGCACCCGAGGCACACGCAGTCGCGCGCGGGCTCGAACTCCTCGAAGGCCGGCATCGGCATCCGTACATGCATCGGAGGCTGCATCGTCATGCGGATCCGTCCACTCCTCTGCTCGTCCACCACGGCTGGGCCCGGGCACGCGTCTGGTGGGGCGTCAGATCCGCGTCCGGCCAGACATATCGTGCACGACAAAACCCCTAAACATGGGTTAATCGGACAGAACACACACTGGCGGTCATGAGCACCACTGGAAGTGGGGTAGAGTTTTCCCTGTCAGCAAGCGCCGCTAGCTCAGTTGGTTAGAGCAGCTGACTCTTAATCAGCGGGTCCGGGGTTCGAGTCCCTGGCGGCGCACAGACAAGAGGAAGCCCCTCACAGCGAAAGCTGTGAGGGGCTTCCTCTTGTGCTCTCCTGCTACGCGGCGGTGCCCGCGCGGGCTCCCGCGCCCGTCAGATAGGCGGAGACCACCACGTTCGCCGAGTACCGCTTGGCCGCCTTGTCGTAGCTGCCGCCGCAGGTCACCAGCCGCAACTCCGCGCGCCCCTTGACCCGGGGGCCGTACGCCGCCTGGGGATCGAAGCCGGCGCGCTCGTGGACCCGTACGTCCTCGACGGTGAACTCCGCGACCGTGCCGTCCGCCCGCGACACCCGGATCTTCTCCCCCGGCCGCAGGGCGGACAGGCCGTAGAAGACCGCCGGCTTGGACTTCGTGTCGACGTGCCCCACCATCAGCGCGGCGCCGGCCGCGCCCGGCGCGGGGCCCGCGCCCCACCAGCCGACGGTGCCCGGCAGCTCGTAGGGCGGCGGGTCGATCGCCCCCTCGGCGTCGAGCCCCCGGGCGATGACGGGCGCCTGGACGCCCATGGCCGGTACGTCGACCCGTGCCGGCATCGCCGCCGACAGCGGGACGTGCGCGACCGGCAACCCCGCCGCCGGCGGGGCGGCGGCCTGCCCTGCGGGCGTCCCGGCCGGGACGCCGGTGATCTCCTTGCCCCACAGCCACAGGCCCAGCACCAGCACCGACCAGGCGGCGAAGGTCAGCAGCCGACCGCCGGCGCCGGCCTTCGCCTCGCCCCCGCTCACGCCGCGCCCCCGCTCATCCGCCGTTGCGGCGACGGCGCAGGGTCAGGGCCCGGCCGGCGACCGCCAGGGTGGCCGCGGCGGCGAGGACGGCGCCGATCACGGTGTGCGGCAGGCCGGGGCCGTCGGTGTCGTGGTGCTTCTTGGTCGCCGCGGCGAGCCGGGTGGTCTCGGCGATCTCGGCCGACATCCCGCCGCCACCCGCGTGGATCGGCCACACCGGACTGCGGTGGGGATCGGGGTGGTGGCCGCGACGGACCTCGATGGACCCGCGCAGGCCCTCGTCACGGCCGCCGCACTTCACCCGGATCTCGTGCCAGCCGGGCTGGGCGTGCGCGGCGATCCGCGCCTCCCCGAACAGGGTGCGACCGTCCCCGTGGCCGGACGAGAGCCGGACCTCGGAGACGAAGACGGAGGAATGCGCCACCGCCCAGTCGGCGTTGCAGCCGCGGACACGGATCTTGACCTCCGTCCGCGGGTCGGCCGGGTTCGGTTCCGCCGAGACGCCTCCCCGGTCCCACTCGTTGGCGGAGGCGACGGGGGCGGTCACGACGGTGCAGGCCGCCAGGGCGACGGCCACCCCGACGGCACGGACGGCGAGCAGAGAACTGCGCATGGTGAACCTCCTCGACAAGGAGATTCACGCGCGACGCGCCGCTCCGCATCCGGAGCGGCGCCCTCTTGGCCCGTAAGAGTCAGCCGTACGCACCAATGCCGCAGGCGCGCGCCCGGACCGGGCCCACCCGTACGGCCCCGGTCGACCTCAGACCAGGTCGACCAGGTCGGCGATGGAGTCGACGGTCTTGGTCGGGCGGTAGGGGAACTTCTCGGTGTCCTCGACGGAGGTCAGTCCGGTCAGGACGAGGAAGGTCTGCATGCCCGCCTCCAGCCCGGCCAGCACGTCGGTGTCCATGCGGTCGCCGATCATCGCGCTGCTCTCGGAGTGCGCGCCGATGGCGTTGAGGCCCGTGCGCATCATGAGCGGGTTCGGCTTGCCGGCGAAGTAGGGCTTCTTGCCGGTGGCCTTCGTGATCAGGGCGGCGACGGCGCCCGTGGCCGGGAGCGGGCCCTCGGTGGAGGGGCCGGTCTCGTCGGGGTTGGTGCAGATGAAGCGGGCGCCGCCGTTGATCAGCCGGACGGCCTTGGTCATGGCCTCGAAGCTGTAGGTGCGGGTCTCGCCGAGGACGACGTAGTCGGGCTCGTGGTCGGTGAGGATGTAGCCGATGTCGTGCAGCGCCGTGGTCAGGCCGGCCTCGCCGATCACGTAGGCGGTGCCGCCGGGGCGCTGGTCGTCGAGGAACTTCGCGGTGGCGAGCGCGGAGGTCCAGATGTTCTCGACGGGCACGTCCAGACCCATCCGGTGGAGCCGGGCCTGGAGGTCGCGCGGGGTGTAGATGGAGTTGTTGGTCAGCACCAGGAAGGGCTTGCCGGACTCACGCAGCCGCTTGATGAAGGCGTCGGCCCCGGGGATCGGCGTGCCCTCGTGGATGAGGACCCCGTCCATGTCGGTGAGCCAGGATTCGATCGGCTTGCGCTCTGCCACGGATTTCTCTCCGCTCTGGGGGCCTCTGACCTGTGGGTCTGTGGTCTGTACCACTACCCTAGCGGGCTCGGGCCGCGGACGCGGTGGGCGTCCACGGCCCGGACCTCCTACCCCGTACGGGCTAGCCGAGGCGGACGTCGTCCACGGCCCAGAACCAGTTGTTGTTCCCGCTGTAGCGGAAGCGGACCTGGACGTCGGTGGTGCCCGCGGGGACCTGGAGGGCGAGGGACTCCACCTGGGCGAGGGCGTCCGCGGTGTGGGTCTTCACCACGGTCGGGGCGCCGCCGTCGTAGGAGACCAGGACCTGGGCGGTCTGGCCGGCCTCGTGGCGGTAGTGCGTCCGGTAGCTCAGCGTCTTCGTGGTGCCCCCGGCGACGGGCCACCGGGGGGTGATCAGGGTGGAGTCGAAGGTGCCGGTGTGGGTCTTGTCGTCCCACTCGTCGGAGTCGGCGACGGCGAACACGTCGCGCGAGCGGACGTTCGACTCGCGCCACTGGTCGCGCTGGGCCTGGGTCCAGAACTCGTCGGTCGCGAAGGACCAGCCGGCCCATTCGGTGACGCCGCCCGTGCCCATCCGCGAATCGTCGACGGACCAGCCGGCGGGCGGGGTGCGGGTGAAGCCCTTCACCGCGGCCGGGATGCCCGTCTCGTCCACCCGCGACCGGAGGTTCGGGCGCAGGGTGTCGAAGGGGTCGGCGTCGGGGGCGTCGAGCGGGACGCCGTCCAGGCCGGTGGTGGGGACGCCGAGGTGGGCGAGGGCGGTCGCGGCGACGTCGGCGAGCCTGACGTCCTCGCGCACGGAACCGGCGGGGATGCCGGCGCCCCTGGCGATGACGAAGGTGGCGCGTTCGGCGGGGGTGGAGCCGCCGTGGCCGCCGGCGTCGGTGTGGCCGTGGTCGGTGGTGACCAGGACCTTCCAGTTCTCCCGGGCGTACGTCGGGCGGCTCTGGACGGCGGTGAGCAGTTGGCCGACCATCGCGTCGACGCGGGCGACGGCGTCGAGGTACTGCGGGCTCGCGGCGCCGTGGGAATGGCCGGCGGAGTCGACCTGGCCGAGGTAGACGAAGGAGGCGTCGGGGTCCCGGTCGCGCAGTTCGGTGACGGCGGCGGCGGTGATCTTCGGGTCCTCGTTGCCGTAGCCGTCGCGGTCGCCCTTGAGGCCGATCCTCTTGTCGACCTTGGCGGAGAAGATCGGGCCGCCCGCGTCGGTGGAGGTGACGGGTTCCCAGTCGGCGGCCGCGTAGGTGTTGAGCGCGGGCCGGGCGTTCTCGACGCGGGTCAGGAAGTCGGGGTGGGCCGTGTAGTTCTTGCCGACGAACGAGTTGTCCCTCACCCCGTGCTTGTCGGGCCACACGCCGGTGGCGATGGTGGACCAGCCCGGGCCGGAGGAGGTGGCGGCCATCGGGTTCGCGTACAGGGAGCTCCTCGCGGTCAGGCCCTGGGCCATCAGGCCCTTCAGGTGGGGCGCGTTCGCGGCCTTGACGCGGTCGAGGACCACCCCGTCCAGGCCGATGACGAGGACCTTGTCGGTGCCGGCTGCGGGGGCGACCTTGGCCGCGGTGGTGGTGGCGAGCGCGGCGGCGGTGGTGGGGGTGGCGAGCGCGGCGGCGAGCAGGGCCGTGGCGGTGGCGGCCACGGCGAGGGCGCGTCCGGACGGGACAGTGGGCACGTACTCCTCCGGGAGTGGTCGTGGGAGAGGTGCGAGGGGGTGTGCGCCGGGTCCGGACCGAAGGTGCGGTCTTCGGTCCAGACCCGTTATGCAAGCGTCACTCTGGCGGGTGGGGGTGACCGGGAAGTGACCGGTCAGCTTCCGGTCGCCGACTTCCACGCGTCGACGTAGCCCGTGAGGTTCCCGTCGATGTCGGCCCAGTCCGGTTCGAACACCTCGACACCCGCCATGATCCTGGTGAGTTCGACGGCGTTGGCGTCGGTCGGCTTGATGTCGGAGCGGGCGGGGAATCCGCCGCCGACCTCGCTGACCAGCTTCTGGGCCTCCTCGCCGAGCATGAAGTCGAGGAGCTTCCTGCCGTTCTCGGCGTGCGGCGCCCGGTCCACGAGGCCGGCCGCGTACGGCAGGGCGAAGGTGGTGGGCTTCCCGCCCTCCCTGGCGGGGAACCAGATGCCGAGGTTCGGCATGGACTTGGACTGGGCGAAGTTCATCTGGACGTCGCCGTTGGCGACGAGCAGCTCGCCCTTGTCGGTCTTCGGCGCCAGCTTGCTGGTGGAGGAGGACGGGCCGACGTTGTTGGCCTGGAGCTTCTTCAGGTACTCCATCGCCGGCTCCTTGCCGCCGAAGTCGTGCATCGACTTGATGAGGACGGCCGTGCCGTCGCCCGCGACGCCCGGGGTGGAGTACTGGAGCTTCCCCTTGTACTTGGCGTCCAGCAGTTCCTCCCAGGTCCTGGGGGCCCGGTCGAGTTCCTTCTTGTTGTAGACGAAGCCGAAGTAGTTGTTGACGACGGAGGTCCACTTGCCGTCGGGCGCCTTGTCGCCGCCGCCGACCTTGTCGGAGCCCTGCGGGGCGTAGGCCTGGAGCAGCCCCTTGCCGTCGGCCTGCTGGATGAAGGGGGGCAGGGTGATCAGCACGTCGGCCTGGGTGTTGGTCTTCTCGCGGACGACGCGCTGGACCATCTCGCCCGAGCCGCCCTCCACGTACTTGACCTCGATGCCGGTCTTCTGGGTGAAGGCGGCGAACACCTTGTCGTACCAGCCGTCGCCCTTCTCGCTCTTGAGGCCGTCGGCGCTGTAGACGGTGACGACCTTCGCGCCGCCCGCCGCGGAGTCCGTGCCGGAGCCGGAGCCCCCGCAGGCGGTGAGTGCGGCGGCCAGGACGAGGCCGCCGGTGACGGTGGCGGCGAGGCGCGGGTGCAGGTTGGCGGTCATGGAACTTCCTTACGGGGAAGGGGGTCAGCGGTACGTGGCTCTGGTGCGGACGCGGGAGACCGCGTACAGGACCAGCAGGGTGGCGGCCATCAGGACCACGGCGACGGCGGAGCCCGCGAAGAGCGACCCCCGGTCGGTGGCGGTGAAGATCCGGACGGGAAGCGGCGTCCAGTCGGGCGGGTAGAGCATCATCGTGGCGCTCAACTCGCCCATGGACAGGGCGAAGCAGAGGCCGGCGGCGGCCGTCAGGGAGGGCAGCAGGAGGGGGATCCTGACCCGCCACAGCACGTACGCGGGCCCGGCTCCCAGGGAGGCGGCCGCCTGCTCGTAGGCGGGGTCGAGGCGGGCCGCGGCCGCCGAGACGGACTGGTAGGCGAAGGCCGTGACGAGGACGGCGTGGGCCAGGAAGACGATCGCGCTCGTGCCGTTGAGCAGCAGCGGGGGCCGGCTGAAGGCGACCAGGACGGCCAGCCCGACGACCACGGACGGCACGGCCACCGGCAGCATGAACAGGGCGTCCAGGACGCGCTTCCCGCGCGCCTTCAGCCCGGCGGCGGCCAGGGCCGCCCAGCCGCCGACGGTGAGCGCGAGCAGGCTCGCGACCAGGGCGGTGACCAGCGAGGTGGTGAGCGCGCGCAGGGATTCGCCGCGTACGGCGGAGGCGTAGTGCGCGGTGGTCGGGCCGGAGGGGAAGGCGCCGGACCAGTGCGTCGAGAAGGACGCGGCGACCACGACGAGCAGGGGCAGGGCGAAGAGGGGCAGGAAGAGGAGGCCGAACAGGGCCCAGGCGGCCCGGCGGCCGGTCTTGCTATGCACCAGCACGTTTGCCCACCACCCGGTAGAGGCCGAACAGGCCGAGGGAGATCGCGATGTTGACGACGGCGACCACGCAGGCGGCCGCGTAGTCGGATTCGAGGATCGCCTTGCCGTAGACGAGCATCGGGAGGGTGGTGACGTCCTTGGCTCCGGTGAACAGGACGATCCCGAACTCGTTGAGGCACATGACGAGGACGAGGCTGCCGCCGGCGGCGAGGGCGGGCAGGGCCTCGGGGAGGATGACCCGCCGGATGATCCGGGCCGGTCCCGCGCCGAGGGAGGAGGCCACCTCCAGCTGGGCGGTGTCCAGTTGGGAGAAGGCGGCGAGGAGCGGGCGCATCACGAAGGGCGTGAAGTACGTGATCTCCGCGAGGAGGACGCCCCAGGGGGTGGTGAGGAAGTGGAAGGGGCCGTCGGGGGCGCCGGTCAGGTCGCTCCACAGCCCGTTGGCCATGCCCACCGTCCCGTAGAGGAAGAGGAGGGCGAGGGTGATGAGGAAGGAGGGGAAGGAGAGGAAGACGTCGATGAACCTGGCGGCGGCCCTCGCCCCGGGGAAGGGGACGAAGGCGATGATCAGGGCGAGGGTGAAGCCGAGGACCAGGCAGCCGACGGTGGATCCGACGGCCAGCCACACGGTGGTGCCGAGGGCCTCGTGGAAGGCGGTGGAGGCGAACACGGAGGCGTAGGCGTCGAAGGCCCCGCCGCCGCCCTCGGGGGTGAGGGACTGCCGGACCACCAGGGCCAGGGGGTAGAGGAACACCAGGGCGAGCACGGCGACGGGGGGCACCGCCCACGCGCCGCGCGGCAGGCGGAGCCGGCCGGGCCGGGGGGCGGGGGTCGGGGCGGCGGCCGTGGGAGCCGGGTCGGCCGCGGGGTCGCGCCCGGGGGTGGGGGTGGGGTCGGTGGTGGGTCCGGGGACGGCGGGTCGCGCGGTGGCGGCCGGCGGGGGCGCGGCCCGGTGCGAGGTGTCAGGCATCCGACACCCCCGCCGCCAGCAGCACGGCGTCGCGGGGCTCGAAGTGCAGGGTCACCTCGTCGCCGAGGGCCGGGGTCTCGCGCAGCTCGGGCAGGTCCGCCTTGAGCCCGTGGCCGGCCACGTCGACGTGGAGCCGGTGCGTGGAGCCCCGCCACTGGACCTCGGTGATCCTGCCGCGCAGCGCGTTCGGGCCGGCCCCGAGGCCGATCAGGTGCGGCCGTACGCACAGGGTGGCCGCGGCGCCCGGGGCGGCGCGCCCCCGATCGAGGGTCAGCGTCCGGCCCTCGAAGACCGCGCCGCGTTCGGCCACGGTGACGGGCAGCAGGTTGGCGTTGCCGACGAAGGAGGCGGTGAACTCCGTGCGCGGCGCCCGGTACAGCCGCTGCGGGGTGCCGCAGTCCTGGAGCCGGGCCCGGTCCATGACGGCGATCCGGTCGGCGAGCGTGAGCGCCTCCACCTGGTCGTGCGTGACGTACAGCATGGACACGTCGGGCAGTTCGCGGTGCAGGCGGGCCAGTTCGGCGAGCATCCCGGAGCGCAACTGCGCGTCGAGGGCGGACAGCGGCTCGTCGAGCAGGAGCACCCCGGGGCGGATGGCGAGCGCGCGGGCGATGGCGACGCGCTGCTGCTGCCCGCCGGACAGTTCGCGGGGGTGGCGCTTGGCGTACGCCGCCATGCCGGTCATCTCCAGGGCCTCGGCGACCCGGGCCGGGATCGTGGCCTTGGGGGCCTTGTGCGCCTTGAGGCCGAAGGCGACGTTCTCCTCGACCCGCAGGTGCGGGAAGAGCGCGTACTGCTGGACGACCATCCCGATGCCGCGCTTGTGCGGCGGGAGGGCGGTCACGTCCCGGCCGCCGATCAGCACCCGGCCGGAGGCGGGCCGTACGAAACCGGCGACCGCGCGCAGGGCGGTGGTCTTGCCGGAGCCGGAGGGGCCCAGCAGCGCCATGACCTCGCCGGGCTCGACGGTCAGGTCGAGGGAGTCCAGGACGGTGTTGCCGGCGTAGGCGACGGACACGGAATCGAAGCGGATGCCGCTCACGCCCGGGTCTCCCGCTCCAGCAGTGCGGGCAGGTCGGCGACGGAGGGCAGGACGTGGGTCGCGCCGTGCGCTTCGAGCGCCGCGCGGTCGTGGGCCCCGGTGAGGACGCCCGCGACGATCCCGGCCCCGGCGCGCCGGCCGCTCAGCATGTCGTACGCCGTGTCGCCGGCCACCACCACCTCGCGGACGTCGGCGGCGGCGCCGGTGCGCAGGAACGCGGCCAGCACCATGTCGGGGTACGGGCGCCCCCGGCCGCCGGCATCGGCGGGGCACAGGGTGAGGTCGGCGAGGTCCCGCCAGCCGAGGACGTCGAGGATGGCCTCCTGGGTGACGCGGGCGAAGCCGGTGGTCAGGACGACGGTGCGGCCGTCGGCGCGGAGCTTCTCGATGGCGGCGCGGGCGCCGGGGACCGGGGCGACGAGTCCGCCGTCGACGAGTTCCCCGTAGGCCTGCTCGAAGGCGGTGTTGGCCCGGCGCGCGAGGGCCTCCGTGCCGAAGAGGCGGCGGAACACCGAGATCTTCGACTCGCCCATGGTGTCGCGGACGTGGCGGAGCTTGGCGGCGTGGTCGGCGCTGCCGGGTTCGACGCCGAGGTGGGCGGCGGCGCGCTCGAAGGCCCGCTCGACGAGGCCGCCGTCGGCGACGGTGGTGCCGGCCATGTCGAGGACGACGAGCCGGTGGCGGGGGGTGCTCGCGCCGTCGGTGTCGGTGTCGGTGCCGGTCGGGTCGGTCGTGGGGGTGCGGTCGGTCGGGTCGGTCGGGTCGGTCGTGTCGGTCATGTGGCTCACCAGCCCAGTTCGTTCGCGGTGGTCTCGGCTATGGCGGGCGAGCAGGTCATGCCGCGTCCGCCGGGTCCGGTCACCAGCCAGACGCCGTCGGCCACCTGTTGGCGGTGGACGACGCGGGTGGTGTCGGTGCACTGCGCGTACACGCCCGCCCAGCGGTGCCTGATCTTCGGCAGCGGGCGGCCCAGGAAGGCTTCGACCACCTCGGTGAGGTGCTCGTAGGGGTCTTCGAGGGTGTCGAACGCGAAGGGGTGTTCGTACTCGTGGGTGTCGCCGATGGTCAGTCCGCCGTCCAGGCGCTGGACCATCAGGAGCTGCATCCGGTGCGCGGCGGCGATCGGCGCCTGCGCCTGTTCGGCGTCCAGGGCGTCGAGGGCGTCGCTCCGGTAGGCGGGGTAGTAGCGGAAGCTGTCGGCGTCGGCGACCGAGGTGGTGAGCGGTTCGCCGAGCGGGGCGGTCTGCATCATCTGGAGCCGTACGCGGCGCACGGGCAGTTCGGGGGCGAGTTCGCGGACCAGGCCGGACAGCCAGGCGCCGGTGGCGAGGACGACGGCGTCCCCGCGGTGGACGTCGCCGTGGTCGTCGCGGACGGCTCCGGGGCCGACGACCTCGCGGACCTCACGTCCGGGCAGGAAGGTGTGGCGGCCGGAGGCCCGCAGGGCTTCGCGCAGGTGGAGTTGGGCGGTGCGCGGCTCGACGGCGGCGTCCCGTTCGCACCACAGGGCCGCGTCGAACGCGCCGCGCAGTGCCGGGTTGATCCGCCGCGCCTCGGCGGCGGTGATCAGCTCGTGGCCGCGGGCGGCGGCGTCGGGGTGGGCGGCGGCCGCCTCGGCGACGGCGTACTCCCGGGGGGTGCGGACGGGGGTGAGGGAGCCGATGGCGCGGAAGCCCAGGCCGGGCACCCGCGCGCCGATGCGCTCCCAGAGCTCGCGGGCGCGCAGGGCGGTGTCGAGTTCCTCTCCCCCGGCCCGCCCACTGACCCAGATCTGGCCGAAATTGCGTAGCGACGCGCCACGGGCCTCCGCTTCTCGCTCGATCTGTACGACCTCGTGGCCGCGTTCCACTGCCTGCCAGGCGTGCATGGTGCCGACCACGCCGCCTCCGACGACTATGACTCTCACGCCGACCACGGTGGGCGGGGCCCGTGACCCGGGGGGATCGCGGTGGCGACGGGTCGGTGAACAGGCTCCGACGTTTGGACCAGACCCGTTATCGTCTTGTGATGTTGAGGTGCCCTTTTTGGGTGCGTACGGGTGGGATCGGGTGCCGCTACTCCGGCTTCAGGCGGGTCGTGAAACTGAACCGGTCGCCACGGTAGAGCGAACGCACCCGCTCCAGGGGGCGGCCGTCCCGGTCCCGCGAGAAGCGGTGGATCAGCAGCATCGGCAGCGCCGGCGGGGTGCCGATCAGCAGGGCCTCGCGGGGGGTGGCGAGGACGGTCTCCAGCTTCTCGTCGGCGTCCCCGAAGGAGATTCCGAGGTGGTCGTGGAGGTACCCGTAGAAGGAGGAGTCCGGCTTGAAATCGACGTCGAGGTGGGGGGCGCGGGCGACGCGGACGTACGTGCTCTCCAGCCCGACGCGCTCGTCGTCGGCCAGCAGGACGCGCTCCAGGTGCCAGACGGGCTCGCCGATCTCGGCCCCGATGCCCCGGGTCAGTTCGGGCGGGCAGGGGAAGCGTTCCAGGCCGATGAGGTTGCGGCCGGGGCGGCGGCCCTGGCGGCGGACGCCCTCGGTGTAGCTCGCCAGCGACAGCGGTTGCTCCAGCTTCGGTCCGGCGACGACGGTGCCCCGCCCGGCGCGGCGCAACCGCCCTTCGAGGAGCAGCTCGCGCAGGGCCTGGCGGACGGTCTCGCGGGACACCCCGTAGCGCTCGGCGAGGTCGCGTTCGGTGGGGAGCGTGCCGCCTTCCCCGAGCTCGTCGAGGAGCTCCGCGACGCGGGCCTTGACGGCGTAGTACTTGGGGACGCGACCGTGCTCGGGGATGCCGGAGCGGACGGGCGAACCGGGGCGATGGGGCTGGATCCGTTCTTCCACGCTCGGACTGTACGCGGGGCGGGTGAACGGCTCGGGCGGGCGGCGGGCGGCGGCGGCGCGCGGTGGCGACCGGGCGGCGGCCGGGCGCGATCAGCGCAGCCGGCGGGCGCCGAGCAGCAGGCCGCCGCCGGCGGTGAGGGCGGCCAGCGCGGCGGTCCCGTACGCCCAGTCGCGCGGACCGGTGTGGGCGAGGGAGGCGGCGTCGGCGGACTCCCCGTCCGGGCCCTCGACGGAGAAGCGGTAGCCGCCGGCCTCGCCGACCCACTCCCCGTCGTCGCCGTGCTCCCCCTTGCGCTGGACGAGCGCGGCGTCGGCCAGGACCTCGCCGTGCGGGGCGGCGCCGGAGAACGCGAGGCGGACCTTGACGGTGAGCGAGCCGCCGGCGCCGACGGAGAACCCGGGAAAGGCGTCGCCGCCGTCGAACACGGCGATGATCTCGTCACGGTCGGTGCGTTCCAGGCTGACGGGGTACGAGCCGCCGGGGGCGTCGAACTCCATCCGCAGGTGGGCGGGGCGCAGGGCCCGGGCCTGGTCGGTGAGGACGACGACGGGGTGGATCGCGGTGCAGGTGTCGCCGGTGGTGTTCGTGAGGTCGAGCAGCCAGGTCTGCGGTGCGCCGCCGGCCCGGTAGACGGCGGGGCCGCCGCGGATGCGGGCGCCGATGGGGAAGGCCGGGCTCTTGCCGTCGCCGCAGGTGGCGTGCGCGCGGGAGGGCAGCGCGGGGGCGGGGCGGGCACCGCCGCCGGTACCGATGTCCGCGGCGGCGGTGGGCGCGGCACAGACGAGGAGGACGGCGGTGAGGGCAAGGGCTTTGCGCAGTCGCATGGAAGACCTTCGCTGCTCGCCGGACGGAAAGATGATCGGACGAGGTGACAATCGCCCCGGCCTGTCCGCACCCTGCCACGCGCGCGCGAACCCTCCGGCACGCCGCGCCTCGGACCTCCCGGTTTACGCCTGATCGGCGCACAGGGTCAAGCGGGGTCCCGTATCCGGGACCACGCCGGGGGTCGGGGGCCCCACCCCCGGGCCGGAGCCCGCGCCCCGCGCGGGATCGGGCTCCGGGCCGTGCGGGATCGGGCTCCGGCCCGCGCGGGATCGGGCTCCGGGCCGGAGCCGCCCCGGCCGGTCTGCCCCCCCCGCCCCGCCCCTTCTCCGTTTCCGCCTCAAGCGCCGGCGGGGCTGGAACTGCCGGCGTTCGATGCTCGGGGTCCGCGGTGAAGCCCGGGGAAACGGAGAAAGGGCGGAACGGGGAGCTGCGGCGCAGGCAGGGCGGCCCCCGGCCCGGGTCGTCAGGCGCGGGGGGTGAAGGGGGGCGGTGTGGCGTAGAAGGGGGACAGGGCCAGTTCGGCGGCGCCTTCCGCCACGTCGCGGGCGGCGCGGGTGACGGTGGTGGCGGCGTGGCCCGCGCCCCGGCCGGCCAGGGCCGCCCGCACCCCGGTCACGAATGCCTCCGGGTCGGCGTCGACCACCCGACCCCCGAGCAGCACCGCGTCCACGTCCAGCAGCGCGACGAGGTTGGCCGCCCCCTCCCCGAGGATCCGCGCCGCCGAAGCCACGTCCCCCCGGGCCACCGCCTCCAGGCAGAGCACCTCCAGGCAGCCCCGCGCCCCGCACCGGCAGAGCGGCCCGTCCAGGTGCAGCACCTGGTGGCCGAACTCCCCCGCCGTCGAGCGCGCGCCCCGGTGGATCGCGCCGTCGAGGCGCAGCCCGGCGCCGAGGCCGGTCCCGACGTGGAGGTAGGCCGAGGCGGCCGTTCCGGGCCCGGCGGGCGCCGCCGCGACCCCGGCGTTGGTGTCCTTGTCCAGCACCACCGGCAGCCCCAGACGCCCCTCCAGCACCTCCCGCAGCGGGTATCCCGCCCACTGGGGGAAGCCCGTCACCGGGCCCAGCACCCCGCCGCGCCAGTCGAGCGGGCCCGGGGCGGCGACGCCCACCCCGAGCGGCTCGGGCAGCGGTCCGGTCTCCGATTCCGCGCGCCCCCGCACCCGCAGGACCGCCGCGCACACGGCGTCCACGACCGGGTCCGGGCCCGCCCCGAAGTCCAGCGGTCCGCCCGTCCGGGCGAGGACGCGGCCGGCGAGGTCGACCCGTACGGCCGTCAGCTCGTCGCGGTCGACGTGCACCCCGATCGCGTGCCGGGCCCCGGGCACCAGCCGCAGCAGCGTGCGCGGCTTGCCGCCGGTGGAGGCGTCGCGCCCCGCCTCGGCGACGAGCCCCTCCGCCGCGAGCCGGGCCGTGATCTTGCTGACGGCCTGCGGGGTGAGCCCCGTACGGTCGGCGATCTCGGCGCGGCCGAGCCCCGGCGGGCCGGCCGCGCGCAGCAGGTCCAGCAGCAGCGCGTCGTTGTGCCCGCGCAGGGCGGGCAGGTTCGCCCCGCCCCGTCCACCCGATTCGTCGCCCCTGTTCACAGGCCCATTGTCCACCCTCCTTGCACTTACGCAACGCTGTTGCCAAAGTGGTCGCATGAACGCCTCCCCCACCGCCCCCACCACCGACTCCCCCGCCGCCTCCGCCCCCCTGCGCGTGGCGCTCGTCGGCTACGGGCTCGCCGGCTCCGTCTTCCACGCCCCCCTCGTCCACGCCACCGAGGGCCTGGTCCTCGACACCGTCGTCACCTCCGACCCCGGCCGGCGGGAGCAGGCCCGCGACGCCTACCCGGGCGTGCGCGTCGCCGCCTCCGTCGACGAGGTGTGGGCGCGCGCGGGCACCCCGGACGCCCCCGACCTGATCGTCGTCGCCTCCCCGAACAAGACCCACGTGCCGCTCGCCACGGCCGCCCTCGACGCCGGGATCCCGGTGGTCGTGGACAAGCCGCTCGCCGCGACCGCCGACGAGGCCCGCGCGCTCGCCGCCCTCGCCGAGCGCACCGGCACCTTCCTGTCCGTCTTCCAGAACCGCCGCTGGGACAACGACTTCCTGACCCTGCGCCGCCTCCTCGACGCCGGCGAGCTCGGCGAGGTCCAGCGCTTCGAGTCCCGCTTCGAGCGCTGGCGGCCCCGGCTCAAGGGCGGCTGGCGCGAGTCCGGGGCTCCCGAGGAGATCGGCGGTCTGCTCTACGACCTCGGCAGCCACGTCGTGGACCAGGCCCTGGTGCTGTTCGGCCCGGCCGTACGGGTCTACGCGGAAACCGACGTGCGCCGCCCGGGCGCGCAGACCGACGACGACACCTTCATCGCCCTCACCCACGCCGGCGGCGTCCGCTCGCACCTCTACGTCAGCGCCACCACCGCCCAGCTCGGCCCGCGCCTGCGCGTCCTCGGCTCGCGCGCCGGGTTCGTCAAGTACGGCCTCGACCCGCAGGAGGCCGCCCTGCGGGAGGGCCTGCGCCCCGGCGCCGACGGGCAGCCGTGGGGGGAGGAGCCGGAACACCTGTGGGGGCGCCTGGGCTCCGGCGAGTCCCCGCTGACCGGCGGCGGGGTACCCGTACGGACGGTGCCGGGCGACTACCCGGCCTACTACGCGGCGGTCGCGCGGGCCCTGCGCACCGGCGGCCCGGCCCCGGTCACGGCGGACGAGGCGGCGCACTGCCTCGCGGTCCTGGAGGCGGCGCGCACCTCCTCGCGGGACGGGGTCGTGGTGGAGTTGGGCGCTCCCGACCGGGGCTGATCCGCTCCCCCCGGCCCCGACCGGGGTTGATCCGCTCCCCCCGCGCCGGGGAAGGAGTGAGGGGCGGGCCGCCCGTGGCAGCCCGCCCCTCACCCGTGGAACCTTCGCGGCACGCGCCCCGATCAGGCGCTCTTGAACTCCTGGCGCTGGCGCCCGAGGCCCTCGATCTCCACCTCGACCACGTCACCGGCCCGCAGGAACGGCTTCGGCTCCGGCTGCCCCGCGGCCACACCGGCCGGGGTGCCGGTGACGATGACGTCGCCCGGGTACAGGGTCATGAAGTGGCTCAGGTACCGGACGACCTCGCCGACGGCGAAGATCTGGTCCGAGGTGTGCCCGTCCTGCTTCCGCTCGCCGTTGACCCACAGCCGTACGTCGAGGACCTGGGGGTCGGGGATCTCGTCGGCGGTGACCAGCCAGGGGCCGAGCGGGGTGAAGGTCTCGCAGTTCTTGCCCTTGTCCCAGGTGCCGCCGCGCTCGGTCTGGAACGCGCGCTCCGTGACGTCGTTGGCCAGCACGTAGCCGCCGACGTGCGCGAGGCCCTGCTCCGCGGAGTCGAGGTAGCGGGCGGTGCTGCCGATGACGACGCCGAGTTCGGCCTCCCAGTCGGTCTTCACGCTGCCGCGCGGGATCAGCACGGTGTCGTCGGGGCCGACGACGGTGTCCGGGGACTTCAGGAAGACGATCGGCTCCGCCGGAGCCTCCGCGCCGACCTCCGCCGCGTGCCCGTGGTAGTTCAGCCCGATGCCGACGATCTTGCCGATCCGGCCGATCGGGGATCCCTGGCGCAGCCCTTCCGCGTCCAGGGCGGGAAGCTCGCCGGCCGCCGCGGCCTCGCGCACCCGCGACAGCGCCGAGTCGTCGGCCAGCAGGGCGCCGTCCACATCCGTGACCAGGCCGGACAGGTCCCGCAGGATCCCGTCCTCATCGAGGAGCGCGGGGCGCTCCGACCCGACGGGTCCGACACGCAGCAGCTTCATGGGCATTCTCCCGTGGTCGTGGGTGGTCGGCCCGCGGGCGTGCCCGGGGCCGGCCGATGGGTTGCGGCCATCGGAGGATTGGCTGATCCTCCAAGATGTCCGACCAATCCGCAAGACCCTGTTCACAGACTGGAACGCGCGGCTCCGTCACCCGCCGGCCCCGCGGCGCGCTCCTTGCGGTGCTGGAGCCAGGCCCGCTCGGCCACCGACCAGGCCGTGGTGGTCAGCAGGTACAGCCCGGCGGCCAGCGGGACGACGGCCGCCGTGATCAGCGTGCCGAACGACATCAGGGGCAGTACGCCGCCCAGCTTGCGCATCGCCTCCAGCTGCTCGGGCGTCGGCGCGGGCCGCGCCCCGGCAGCTCCGGCCGCGCCCCGGCCGGCAGGACCTCGCGCGGGCACGGGCGCGGGCACCGGCGCGGCGGCGGCGGCCCGCCGGCCCCGTACCGCGCTCCAGGCGGCGACCACCCCGATCGCCGCGAACAGCCCGAGGAACACCAGCCCCTGGCCCCCGAGGAGCCCGCCGTCGGCGAGCGCCCCGGTCCAGCGGGCGCCGAGGGGCGCGGCGAACAGCCGGTGACCCAGCAGCTCGTTGGCGCGCCCGCCGATGTCGGCGGAGGAGAAGGCCTGGTACATCACGAAGAACACCGGCAGCTGGAGCAGTAGCGGAAGGCAGCCCGCCGCCGGGGTCGCGCCGCGGAAGGCGGCACGGCTCAGCGGGTGCAGGGCGAGCCGTACGAGGACGGTGAACAGCACGATCGCGGCGGCGGTCGCGGACTCGGCGAGCAACGGCTCCAGGAGCCGGCCCAACTGGGAGACAAGATTGACGAAAACGGACACGTGGGCCCTCCGAGGGGTCTCGTCGAACGTCGAAAGAGGTGCGTTTCGGCGTGACGACCCGCGAGGGACGACGGTGGGGGGCGACCCGGGACCGGAGCGGTGATCGTGATCGGTGATCGTGATCGGAGATCAGCCGTCGGTCGTGGTGGTCCGGGGTCGCGGAGGAACGGGAGGAACCGATCGCCCCTACGCGGCCGTCGGGAGGGGACGGCCGGGAGCCCGGGGCCTGGATCGGCCCGAGGCGTCGGGATCGCGCTGCGGCAGGAACGCCGTGCGCCGCTCGCGATCACGGATCGCGGTGCGTATGCGGTGCGGCGGCACGGGCCGCACGAGGCGGGCGGTCAGGGCCGCCGCGCCCGCCGCGACGGCGACGGCCAGGGTGACGACGGCGCCCGCGAGCCCGCCCTCCCCCGCCATCAGGCCGAGCGCCCCGCCGAGGAGCAGCAGGGTGAGGAACAGGCCGAGGAGCAGGCGCGGGGCCCGCCGGGCCCGCGAGAGGAGCGAGAAGACGGACAGGGAGGCGGAGAAGGACGGGCGGTGCCCATCGGAGGATCCGGCCACGCGGTCCACCCCCTCTCCTGTCGCCGCCCCGAACTTCCGTACGCGTCGGGGCACTCGTGATCGATGGTAACGGCACCCGCCGACAGGACGGCTACGACCTCAGCGTTCCCCAGACCACCAGGCGGTACGCGGAGCTGTACTCGGGCGTGCAGGTCGTCAGCGTGATGTACGAGCCGGCCTCGGCGTACCCGGACTCCGGCCTCACCGTGCTGCGCGGCACGGGGGCGATCACCCCGGTGTCGCGCGGGGTGGTCCGCTCCAGCACCTTGCCCACCACGTACACGTACCGGCGCCCCCGCACGTCCACGATCAGCTCGTCGCCCTGCCGGAGCCGGTCGATGCGGCGGAACGGTTCGCCGTGGGTGTTGCGGTGTCCGGCGAGCGCGAAGTTGCCGCGTTCGCCGGGCCCGGCGGTGCCGGGGTAGTGCCCGGCGTAGCCCTTGTCGAGGACGGCCCGCTTGTCGACGCCCGCGGCGACGGGCACGGACAGGCCCAGGCGCGGGATGCGCAGGACGGCGTACGTCTCCTGGCGCGCGGGGGCCCGGGTCGGCGCGGGGCCGCCGGTCGGGGCCCGGGTCGGGCTCCGGGGTCCGCTCTCGGGGGGCCGCCCGGAGGGTCCCGGGGTCGGCGACCCGGTCCCGTCCCCGGTCCCGTCCCCGGAGCCGGCCGCGTCACCGGGTCCGCCGCCGGGGTCGAGCGCACCGGCTCCGACCCCGTCCGCCCCGTCCACGCCGTCGGTCCCGCCGGTTCCCCCGGTCCCGTCCGCGAGCCCGTCGGGGGCGGCGCCGGCCGCGGCCCACTCCCGTTCCAGGGCCTGGACCCGGTCCCGGGCGGCGACGGCGGCCTGCCGGTTCGTCCACCACACCTGGTGCACCACCAGCAACGCGACCACCACCCCGACGGTCGTGATCAGCTCGGCGCCCGCCCACAGCAGCCGCGCGAGCCCCGCCCGGCCCGTTTCCCGGCCGCCCCTCTGCACCACCACCCGCACCCGATCCCGCACGGCCCGCACCCTAAGACCTGCCCCCTCAACTGACCAGCGGCAGTACGGTGTGAACCATGCGCCCCGACACGCCTGCCGAGCACATCGCCGAAGCCGAGCGCCTCATCCGCACGGCGACCCGCTACCCCGAGGACCAGGAGCCCTTGCTCCTCCAGGCCGCGGCCCACCTCGAACTGGCCGACGCACGCGAGCGGGCGAGCACCCTCTACGACCAGCTCCTCGCCGGCTCTCCGGCCGACCCCCACCTGATCAAGGCCCTCCAGGCCGCGAACCTGTGGGAGTACGGCCACGAGGCCGAGGCCCGCGCCCTGATCTCCGGTATCCGAACCGCCGCCCCGGCGGATCCGGCGCCCTGGGAGGTCATCGCGGAATCCCTGGAGGCGCACGACGAGTTGGAGGCCTCGCTCGACTGCTTCAACGAGGCGGCGACCCTCCTCGTGGCCGACGCCGCCCCGCTCACCCCGGCCACCACCGCCCTCCTCACGGGCCGCCACCGGGTCCGCCGGCTGCTCGGACTCCCGCACGACGACTGGGACATGGTCGCCGACACCCGCCACATCGGCCCGATCCCCCTCGACGAACTCCACGACCCCAAGCGCATCTGGGCCCTGGGCTCCGACGACCCGGCGGAACTGCGGGCCGAGATCGCCCGGCTGCGCGCCGAGCTGGGCGACCGCCGGGCCGCGCTCTCGCGCCCGTTCCCGGTGGCGATGCTGCACTGGCCCGAGCGGGAACTGGACGAGCTGGTCACCGCCTACCCCACCCTGGCCGCCGAGTACCCCTCCCACGACGCCCACCTCGCCCACATCGAGGCCTCCCTGCGCGCCCTGGCCGCCTCGGGCACCACGAACCTCGGCATCGTCACGGGCAGCGTCCCCTCCTACGAGGCCTTCGCCGCCTCGGAGAAGACCTCCCCGGCCTCCCCCTCCCTGCTGGCCGAGTACGCGACGACCCTCGCGGCCCGGGGCAAGGCCGACACCTGGCCCCCCACCTCCACCGGCCCCTGCTGGTGCGGCTCCACCAAGCCCTACCCGGAGTGCCACGGCGGCCCGACCGCGGCCTGAGCGGACCGGCCCCGCCCGAACCCCGCGACCCGCACCCCGCGCGCCCCGACCCGCCGACCCGCCGACCCGCCTCCCGGGCGGCGGGTCACCCGGGGCTGCCCACCCACGACGCCGGCCGGCCCCCGGTTTAGGCTCGTCCTCGTTTCGACGACTTTGAGGCAGGCATGACCGGCGACTGGCAGTTCGACGTACCCACCACGGGCAGCAAGCACCTCCCGCCCGACGCCCGTTACATGGAGGCGCTCAGCAGCCAGGGGTACGGGTTCGAGGTGGCCATCGCCGATCTCGTCGACAACTCCATCGACGCGGGCGCCCGGGACGTCGTGATCCACTTCCTGCGGGACGACGACCGGCTCGTCAGCCTCCTCGTCATCGACGACGGCAAGGGCATGACCGACGAGGAGCTCGACGTCGCCATGACCGTCGGCGGGCGCCGCGACTACGACCCCCGCGCCCTCGGCATGTTCGGCACCGGCCTGAAGTCCGCGTCGCTCAGCCACGCCTCCTCCGTCACCGTCGTGACCAAGACCCGCCGCACGCGCGCGGTCGGCCGCCGCTGGCTCATGGAACACGCCGTCAACGGCCACCAGTGCGACATCGTCGCGCAGGACTACGCCCAGACCCTGATCGACCGCTACGCGGAGCGGCCGATCACCTGGCAGGGCACCGTCATCCGCTGGGACGGGGTCAAGAACTTCCCCCGCTCCGGCGGCGGCGGCCAGACCGACCGCTACCTGCACCGCACCATCAACCGGCTCGGCCTCCAGCTCGGCCTGTACCTGCACCGCTTCCTCGCCCGCGAGGACTTCAACATCACGATCGCCGTCGAGGACGTCAACACCGGCACCGAGTACATGAACTTCGGCGTCGAACCCCTCGACCCGTTCGGCTACCCGGTCCCGGGCCACGCCGACTACCCGCGCCGCTACACCGCGCACCTGCCCTCGCTGGAACCGGTCGCCCTCGACGCGCACGTCTGGCCCGCGAAGTCGACCCTCGACGGGTACAAGGCCGTCGGCTCCGTCCTCGAACGCCAGGGCTTCTACTTCTACCGCCACGACCGGCTCGTCCAGGCGGGCGGCTGGAACAACTTCCGCCAGCCCGACCAGCACCTGGCCCTCTCCCGGATCGCCATCGACCTCCCCACCACCCGCAACGACGTCTTCCGGCTGACCGTGAAGAAGGAGGGCGTCGAGGTCTCCCCCGAGTTCGTCACCGCCCTGGAGCAGGCCAAGGACGCGGACGGCGGACGCTTCCTCGACTACATCGGCTCCTGCGAGGGCGTCTACCGCGACGCCCGCAAGCGCGCCGGCACCACCCGCAAGCCGGTCATCGGGCCCGGCAAGGGCTTCGACCCGGCCGTCCGCGAGGCCATCGAGGACGAACTGCCCCTGATCCCGGGCGAGGACCCCGTCTCGATCCACTGGCGGGAGCTGGACAACGGCGTCTTCTTCGACATCGACCGGGAGAACCGCACGATCGGACTCAACCGGCACTACCGGTCGGCCATCCTCGGCGGCCGGCGCGGCGGCACGGACGACGCCCCCACCCTCAAGTCCCTCATGTACCTGCTCCTGCACCAGGTGTTCGAGAAGGAGTACAGCGGCAGCCGCGAGAAGGACAACCTCCAGCTGTGGCAGTCCGTCCTGGTCGCCGCCGCCCGCACCGAGATCGAACGCGTCGGCGAGGACGACTGAGGTGGCCGGGCCCCCCGAACTGCCCTGGTCCGCGGTCGAGCACTACCTCGGCGCGCGACAGGCCACCAGCTACCCGCTCTCCCCGCCCGGGGCCCCCCGCGCGGTCTGGTACGACATCGGGGACGGCGGGCGCGACATCAGCCTCCGCGTCGCGCTCGACCCGCGCGGGCGGCTCCCCCGCTCCCCCCTGCCCGCCGTCACCATCGACCAGGTCCTGCGCGACGGCCGGCGCATGGCCCGCGTCCGCACCACCGACGTGGCGCTGATGCGGGACTTCCACGACCTGCTGCTGGCCATCGCCGACCGCGTCGTCACCGGCGGACGCGACCTCGGGCGGGCCTTCGAGGAGACCGTGGCCGCCTGGCAGAGGCTGCTCGACCGACCGCGCGGCCTCGGCGTCGAGCGACGCGTCGGCCTGCACGGCGAACTGGCCGTGCTGGCCGCCGTGGCCCGCTCCCACGGCTGGACGCGCGCCGTCGACTCCTGGACCGGCCCCCGGGCCGAACAGCACGACTTCGCCCTGCCGACCTGCGACCTGGAGGTGAAGACCACCTCCGGCGAGGAACGCGCGCACACCGTCCACGGACTGCGCCAGCTCACCGGGAGCCGGGGCCGCCCGCTGTGGTTCGCCTCGATCCAGCTGACCCGCGGCGGCGCCGGCGGACGCTCCCTCGGCGAGTCGGCGACCGCCGCCCTGGCCGCCGCCCGCGCGCAGGACCCCCGCGCCGCCGACCGTCTGCGCGAGGCCCTCGCCGCCTGCGGGTGGCACCGGACCGCGGCCGAGGACCCGGCCGAGGACGACGAACGCTGGACCCCGCGCAGCGCACCCCTGGTCGTCCCCGCCGAGCACCTGCCCCGCCTCACCGCGGAGATGATCGCGCCCGAGGTGCGCGCGCACCTCTCGTCGATCGACTACCGCATCCACGTGGACCACCTGACCACCATCGAGGGTTCACCCGTGGACCTCACCGACTTCCGTCTTCCGTGACCGACGAGGACCCATCGTGACGAACATCGAATCCCTGCGCCTCGCCCTGCACGGCGCGGTCCTGTCCGACCTCGACGGCAGCCGGCCCAAGAGCCTGGCGCGCGCCCTCGCCTACCAGGCGGAGGACCTCGACCCCGGGGCCGAGGCCTGCGCCGACGAGAGCGACTTCAAAAGCGCCCTGGAGGAGGCCCACTCCACGCACCGGCTCGTCGAGCTGTGGCGCAGGCAGCTCGTGCGCTGGGACTACGTCGAACAGCCGGCCTGGAGCACGACCGCGCCGCGCACCGACGAGCGCCGCGCCGAGGTCCACGCCCTGCTGCGCCTGCAGCCCGCGACGGCGGCGCTGCTCGACGCCCTGATCCCCGTGGCGAAGACCGACGGCGCCGTCGTCATCAGCCCCGAACACAAGCCCTGGTACACGCCGCAGTCACAGCTCAGCCGCCCCCACTACTGGCCCGCCTACCGCCGCCTGCTCACCGACAAGGGCTGGCCCGAACACGCCGTGGCGGCGCTGGACGCGGCCACCGACCAGGTCGTGGAACGGCTCGCGGACCCCACCGACTCGGAGGTCTACCAGTCCAAGGGGCTGGTCGTGGGCTACGTGCAGTCCGGCAAGACCGCCAACTTCACCGGTGTCATGGCCAAGGCCGTCGACGCCGGCTACCGCCTGGTGATCGTCCTCGGCGGCACCCTGAACATGCTGCGGGCCCAGACCCAGCGCCGCCTGGACATGGAACTGGTCGGCCGGGAGAACATCCTGCGCGGCGCGGACGAGTCGGAGTCGGACTACGCCGACGACCCGGCCTGGACCGCCGGGAAGTTCGTGAGCTTCGGCGGTCCGCCCTCCGCGCTCGGCGCCTTCGACATCGTCCGGATGACCACCCGCGACGACGACTACAAGAGCCTGCTCCAGGGGATCACGGCGCTGGAGTTCGAGAAGCGCGAACCGGCCCTGCCCCTGTACGACCAGGAGAACCTGCACCGCTCCTCGGCCCGCCTGATGGTGGTGAAGAAGAACAAGACGGTCCTGTCCAAGCTCGTCAAGGACCTCGGGAAGATCAAGACGCCGCTCGCGGAGATCCCCGTCCTGATCATCGACGACGAGTCGGACGAGGCCTCCGTCAACACCTCGAAGCCCGACGTGCAGCGCAGCGCGATCAACGAGCAGATCTCCAAGCTCCTGCACATGCTGCCCCGGGCCCAGTACGTCGGCTACACGGCGACGCCCTTCGCGAACGTCTTCGTCGACCCCAGCGACACCGAGGACATCTTCCCCAAGGACTTCCTCATCTCCCTGCCCCGCCCCACCGGGTACATGGGCGCCCGCGACTTCCACGACCTGGACTCGGACCTGGAGGAGGCCGAGCGCACCTACGCCAACTCCAACGAGAAGGCGCACGTCCGCGACATCGTCGACGACGACGAGGACGACACCTGCCTCCAGCGGGCCATGGACATGTTCGTGCTCACCGCCGCGATGAAGCTCTACCGCGAGGACGTGGGCGAGCTGGGCGACGGCCACTTCGCGCACCACACGATGCTCATCCACGAATCGGTGCGCACCGGCGTCCACCGGGAACTGCACGACCGCGTGCTGGGCCTGTGGCACGACGCCGGATACACCGGCCCGCGCGGCCACGCCCGGCTGCGGGAGCTGTTCGACGCCGACGTCGCCCCGGTCTCGGAGGTCCGCGCCGACGGGCACGCGGTGCCGGCCTCGTACGAGGAGCTGATGCCCTACGTCGGGCCGGCGAGCGTGCGCATCGGCGGCGACGACCGTCCGATCGTCGTCGTCAACGGCGACCAGGACCTGGAGACCGGCGAGGCCGACTTCGACAAGCGCCCCATCTGGAAGATCCTGATCGGCGGCCAGAAGCTGGCCCGCGGGTTCACCGTCGAGGGCCTGACGGTGTCCTTCTTCCGCCGCCGCGCCGGGAACGCCTCCACCCTGATGCAGATGGGCCGCTGGTTCGGCTTCCGCCACGGCTACCGGGACCTCGTCCGCCTCTACCTGGGCCGCAAGGAGACCATGGGCCGCAGCGAGGTCGACCTGTACGAGGCGTTCCAGGCGATCTGCCTCGACGAGGAGGCCTTCCGCGCGGAGCTCGGGCGGTACGCGCACATGGTGGACGGCCGCCCCCAGGTGACCCCCGCCCAGATCCCCCCGCTGGTCTCGCAGCACCTGCCCTGGCTGAAGCCGACCAGCGCGAACAAGATGTACAACGCCCGACTGGAGCTGGTGCGGTCCGCCGGGCGTTGGGAGGAGCCGACCGCCTACCCGCAGAAGGGCGCGGACCTGCGGCACAACACCGGGCTGTGGCTGCCGGTCCTGGAAGGCCTCGGGCCCGAGGTGGAGACGTTCGGCTACCGCTTCCCGGAGGAGAACGTCACGCACCGCTTCCGGGCCCTGCGCGGGACGCTGGCGGCGCCGGCCCTGCTGGAGACCCTCGGCCAGCTGCGCTGGGAGCTGCCCGACCAGTTCCTTCCGCACCTGCGCTACCTGCGGGAGATCACCGAGGCGGGGAAGGTGGACGACTGGATGGTCCTGGCCCCCCAGCACGCCACGACCACGGACGCGAAGAGCGTGGTCCTCGGCGAGGGGGGTCGGGCGTACGCGTGGTTCTCGCGCGACCGGCGCGCGGACCGCGGGCCGCTCTTCGGCGCGATCAGCGACCGCAAGCACCGCGGCGTCGCGCACCGGATCGCGGGGGCGCTCGGCCCCTCCTCGGACCCGGCGACCGAGGCCCTGGTCGCCGAGCGGCGGGGCGCCCTGGTGCTCTACCCGATCGTGCAGAGCGCCCACCAGGGCTCCTTCGACGCCGACCGGCGGATCGGCGCGGACCGGCTGGTGATGGCGTTCACCTTCGTGGCGCCGGCCTCGGCACACAGCGCGAACGGGCAGGTCGTCCGGTTCACCACGATCTCCTCCAAGGAGGATCCGATCATCGACGTCACGGAGCTCGACGCCCGCTGAGGGCGGCGTCCCGAGAGCGTTTTACGACCCCGCGGGAGGGCACGGCCCGCGGGGTCCCGGTGATTACACTTGACCCCCATGACCAGCACGCAGCACCGGCAGTCCCCTCCCGGGCAGATCCGCGTCATGGACCTGTTCGCCGGTGCCGGCGGCTTTTCCGCCGGGTTCCGGCGGTACGCGCCGTCGGGGGGCCCCAGTCCGTTCGTGCCCGTCGCCGCGGTCGAGTTCGACCGGGCCGCGGCGGCGACGTACGCGGCCAACTTCGGCGGCTCCCACGTCTACGCAGGCGACATCACCGACTTCGACCCCACGCCCTTCAAGGGCCAGGTCGACGTGATCATGGGCGGTCCGCCCTGCCAGGGCTTCTCGGGCCTGGGCAAGGAGGACCCGACGGACCCGCGCAACGAGCTGTGGCAGGAGTACGTGCGGGTGGTGGCCAAGGTCCACCCCAAGGTCTTCGTGATCGAGAACGTGGACCGCTTCCTGAAGTCCCCGCAGTACGCCGAACTGGTCTCCGCCTCCACCACCCCCGGCCACCCGCTGCACGACTACACCGTGGTCCCGGCCGTGCTGAACGCCGCCGACTACGGGGTGCCGCAGGCCCGCCGCCGGGTCATCGTGATCTGCACCCACAAGGACTTCGCCGAGCCGCTGCGCCACCCGGCGCCGACGCACCACAAGCACGGGGTCCTGCCCGGCGAGGGGCAGGACGCCCTGTTCGGCACCGGTACCGGCTCGGGTTCGGCTTCCGGCTCGGCTTCGGGTTCGGCTTCGGCTTCGGCTTCCGGGGGAACGTCACTGCCGCGTTGGACCCCCGTCTCGGAGGTCTTCGAGCTCTCCGCGCGGCGCCCGCTGCTGGAGCGGATGCCCGACCCGCGCGACACGGGCGAGGCCGCCGGCCCCGTCCCGGGCCACTACCTCACCTCGGACCTGCACTTCGGACGGTCCCCCGAGGACCTCTCCCGCGCCCGGTACAGGGCGATCCCCGAGAACGGCAACCGCAAGGACCTGCGCGGCCTCTTCTACCGGCTCGACCGTACGGGAGCCATCCGGCTGTCCACCGAGAAGGGCTACAACCGCCTCAAGGGCGAGCAGTTCTACCTGTCCACCGAGAGCTGGGACAACCACAACTCCGGCTCCGGCGACGTGATGGGGCGCCTGCGCGGGGCGCAGCCCTCGGTGACCATCCGCACCGAGTTCTACAAGCCGGAGAAGGGCCGCTACCTCCACCCCACGGAGGACCGCCCCATCACCCACTACGAGGCCGCCCTGATCCAGGGCTTCCCGGAGACCTTCCGCTGGTACGGGACGAAGATCGAGATCGCGCGACAGATCGGCAACGCCGTCCCCGTCGGCCTCGGCACGGCGCTGGCCCGCGCCATCCACACCTTCCTGACGCCCGGGGCGTAGGAACCGGCGCGGGAGCGCGCCCGCGCCGGGGCCGCCGGTGCCCGCGCCGCCGGTGCCCGCGCCGCCGGTGCCCGCGCCGTCAGCGGCGGGCGGCGCGCTCCGCGAGGCGGTCGGTGACGGCCGCCAGCACGCGCGCCGCCGCCTCGTCCACCTCCTCGTGCTCCCACACGCGCAGCGCCAGCCACCCCGCCTCGGCGAACCGGGCGTCGGTGTCGAGGTCCCGGCGCCGGTTCCCCTCGATCTTCGCGCGCCAGAACTCCGCGTTGTTCTTCGGCCAGGTGGCGTGCTCGGGGCAGCCGTGCCAGAAGCAGCCGTCCACGAAGACCGCCAGGCGGGCCGGACCGAAGACGATGTCCGCCTCGCGCCGCACGCCCTTCACCGGCCGGCGGTGGATCCGGTAGCGCATCCCCGCCGCGTGCAGGGCCCTGCGCAGCGCCACCTCCACGGAGGTGTCACGGCTCTTCTGGCGGCTCATCCGCGCCCGCACCCCGGCGGTCGTCACGAGTTTGTCCACGCCCCCATTGTGGACCGGGCCTGTGACAGCACGCCCGGGTCCGCCCTGGTCACAGGGGGAGGGTGAGCTGCTGCCGGCCGCGGGCGACGACCGCGGGCGGTGCGGCGCGGCCGGCGGCGAGGGCGAGGAGCGCGCGCAGCGCCGCGATCACCTCGGCCGGGGTGTCGCGGATCATCGCCGGGGTGGCGCTGACCACCGCGACGCCGTGGGACTCCAGGCGCAGCCGGCGGCGGAGCGTGGCCTGCCAGGAGTCGCGGGTGTAGTGGTACTCCGCCGAGTCGACCTCCAGGGCCACGCCCTCGTCGGGCCAGTACGCGTCCGGCCCGGCCAGGAAGGCGCCGTCGGGGGTGTGCAGGCGGGCGTTCCACAGGGGTGTCGGCAGGTCGCTGCCTTCGAGGCGGTCGCGGGCGCGGGCCTCGGCGATCGAGCGGACCCCGGCCAGGAGTTCCGTCGCGGCGGCCCGGATCGCGGGGCGGGCCAGGAGCCGGGCGGCCCGCAGTTCGGCGTGCAGGTCCCCCGGGTGGCACCAGCCCGCCTGGACGACCTGGGCCAACACCGCGCGCACCCGGTCGGCCCGGGCCGGCGGCAGCGGGCCGGGCGGGGCCGCGCGGTCGGCGAAGTCGGCGGCGGCGCGGACGGGGCGGGCGCAGGGGATGCCCGAGACGGTCAGGGTGAGGGGCCATCGGGAGGTGGCCCGGGGGCGCACGCGCGCCGTGGCGGCGAGCCGGCGCGGGGCGCGGATCAGCACGTCGGCGGGGGCGGGCGGGGCGTCCGGGATGCCCAGGAGGGTGAGCGCGGCGCCTCCGGTGAGGGCGGCGGTGTCGCCGTTCAGCGGGTCGGCGGTGGGCTCGGCCGCGTACAGGACGGCGGCGAGGGCCCGTTGTCGTGGGTCCGGGGGGCCGGTCTGGAGCAGGTACACCCGGGGCAGCAGCCGCTGCCAGGGCCCGCCGGGCCGGGTGCGGGAGGCGAGGGTGCCGGCGGGGACCCCGGCGGCGACGGTGAGCTGGTGGCGGGTGGCGAGGCCGAGTTGGCGGCGGGCCGCGCGGACGGTTCCGTTCGTGATCATGGCCCGGGTATGCCCGGGGCCGGGGGCGCGTACCCCTCAGCGGGCGCCGGGGCGGTCCGGGTGGCCCGGCGCCAGGAAGACGATCACACCGGTGAGGGTGCCGGGGAGCGCGGGGACCTCGTGCCAGCCGAGCCGCCGGTACGTGGCCACCGTGTCCGTGGCCAGCCGCGAGGTCAGCAGCCACGCCCGGCCGTCGGGGGCGTCGGCGGTGATCTCGGTGAGCAGGGCCCGGCCGGTGCCCTGGCCGCGCGCGTGGCCGCGTACGGCGAGCTCGTCGATCTCCAGCGCCCCGACCAGGAGTCCGCGCACCCGGTCCGCGCCGAGCTGGGCGGCGACCTGCGGGTAGGCGCGGTGCGCGGGGAAGGGGTCCGGGGTCAGCCAGCCGGTGGCGAACCCGTCGATGCCGGCCGGGGACTGGGCGAAGGCCGTCCGGAACCCCGGACGCCGCACGTCCGACTGAAGCCGGGTCGAGAACTGGCGAATGGTTTCTTCGCCTTCGTTCCAAGGCGGGCCGGAGAACACCTCGGCATAGGTGTCGACCAGCTCGTCCGCGAGGTCGAGGACGGTACGTCCGTAAGAGATCACGGTGTCGACTCCAGTGGTGGGTTGCGCGGGTTTCCCCCTGGAAGACCGAATCTACGCGCCGGAGGTTCCCCGCCCCGGCCGTGCGCAGAACCGGCGAGTGTGCGACAAATCGCCCGCCCGGTGTCCGTGTCGCGGACCCGGCCGCCGCGTTGAGCAGCCCGTGGACAGACTGCTGCGGGTCGCCGGGCGCTGCGCACTCGCCTTCCTCCTCGTCCTCGGGGTGGTGGCGACGCTGCCGAGGGCGGTACGGGAGGCGGTGCCGGACGCCGCGATCGGCGGCGCGGTGCTCGCCCTCGGGGCGCTGGGCGCCCGACGGGCGGCCCGGCGACCGCGTTAGCCTGCCCGTGGACACGTGACCGACGGACACGTGAGCGACAGACACACAGGAACGAACGAGGGAGTTCGACATGGCGCGCGTACCGAGTTCCGCGGTGGCGGCGGCCGGCCTGGTCGGCGGCTACGCCGTCGCCCGCTGGACCAAGAAGCGGCCGCTCGGCGGAGTGGTGCTCGGCGCCGCCGGGCTCGTGGCCGGCCGCGAGTGGCACCGGGCGGGCGGCACCCCGGCCGCGGCCGGACTGGGGGCGCTGTACCTCGCCGGCTTCGCGGGGGCGCACCCGCTGGCCAAGAAGGTCGGCGCCTGGCCGGCCGTCATCGGCGCCGCCGCCGTGGTGGCCGCCGGCGCCTGGGCCGTCGCCGACCGGGCCTGACGAGGCCCCGCCGGGACCGCTCCGGCCCGACCCCGGGGCGGGACCGGCCGAGCCGGCGTCGCCCTCGGCCGACCCCTGCCGCCGGGGGACCGACGGGGCTCGACCCGGACCGCTCCGGGCCGACCCCGGGGCGGGCGGGGCCGCCGCGCGGGGCGGTGTCGCGTCGCCGGGCCGGTCCCGCCGCGTACGCGGGTCAGGCTCCGAACGCGCGGGAGATCGTGTAGATCAGCAGGCCCGCCAGGGCGCCGACCACCGTGCCGTTGATCCGGATGAACTGGAGGTCCCGCCCGATGTGGGCCTCGATCTTCCGCGAGGTGTGCTCGGCGTCCCAGCCGGCCACCGTGTCCGTGATCAGCGAGGTGATCTCGGCCCGGTACGTGGTGACCACGTAGACCAGCGCGCCCTCGATCCACCCCTCGACCTTGCCCTGGAGGCGCCCGTCCGTCGCCAGGCGCGCGCCCAGCGACATCAGCGAGGACCGCACCCGCAGCCTCAGCTCGCTCTGCTCGTCCTCCGCCGCCGAGATCATCATCGCCCGCACCGCCGTCCACGCGGACGCGATCACGTCCTGCACCTCGCCGCGCGCCAGGATCTCCGACTTCAGCCGCTCCACCCGCGCCCGCGTCGCCGTGTCCGACTGCAGGTCGGCCGCGAAGTCCGTCAGGAACCGGTCCACCGCCCCGCGCGCCGGGTGCCCCGGCATGTCCCGCATCTCGGTGACGAAGCGCAGCAGCTCCTTGTAGACCCGGTCGCCGATCTTGCGGTCCACGAAGCGCGGCGTCCAACCCGGAGCCCCGCCCTGGACCGCCTCCATCACCGACTCGCCGTGCGTGACCAGCCAGTCGTGGGCCTTGGCGCACACCAGGTCCACCGCCCGGTGGTGACCGCCGTCGACGACGACCCGCTCCAGGGTCTTGCCCAGGCCCGGCGCGATCTCGGCGGTCTCGGCCCGCCGCGTGATCGCCTCGCCCACCACCGCCTGCACATCGGAGTCGCGCAGGACCGTCAGGGCCCCGCGCAGCGCCGTGGCCAGCTCCGCCGTGACCCGGTCGGCGTGCGCCGGCTCGGCCAGCCAGGCACCGAGGCGCCCGCCGATGCCGAGCGCGCGCAGGCGGGCCCGTACGACGTCGGAGGACAGGAAGTTCTCGCCGACGAACTCCCCGAGGGAGACGCCCAGCTGGTCCTTCTTCGTCGGAATGATCGCCGTGTGCGGGATGGGCAGGCCCAGCGGCCGCCGGAACAGGGCCGTGACGGCGAACCAGTCGGCCAGCGCGCCGACCATGCCGGCCTCCGCGGCTGCCGCGACGTACCCGGCCCAGCCGCCCGCGCCCCAGGCGTGCTGCGCGCACTTGGCCAGGACGTACACCACCGCGACCAGGAGCAGCAGGCCCGTCGCCGTGGTCTTCATGCGGCGCACCCCGCGCCGGCGCTCCTCGTCGGCCGCGTTGAAGACGAAGGCTCCCCGGGCCGCGGCGGGCGCCCCGGTCGCGTCCGCGACCGCTGATCTCGTGCGGCTGTCCACGTCGTCCACGTGCTCCTGCCTTCCCCCGGTGGCCGGTTTTGTCTGCGTATCTTCCGACTCCCGACGGGCCCGGGGAGTTCCCGGCACGCCGAACGGCACCGCGGACGGCCCCTACGGCCCGCCTACCGCTCGCCCACCGCTCGCCCACGGCTCCCCTACCGCTGCCTCACAGCTCCTTGCGGGAACCCCCGCCGGCCCGCCCCCGCCCCTTCGGCTCCTTCACCTTGATCCCCACCCCGCCCCAGAAGGCGAACCCGGTGACGATCACCCGCGGCGCGGCCGGGTCCACCGGATGGTCGCTCCCCCGCTGGTCGAAACCGCCCATGACGCCGATGCCCCGCACCTCCACGTCCACGCCCGGCGGAACCGTGATCTCGATGCCGCCCATCACCGCGAAGCAGTTGATGACCACCTCCCGCTCCGCGAAGTTCGCCTGGCGCAGGTCGATCTCACCCCCGCCCCAGAACGCCACCGCGTCGAAGCGGCGCGGCACCGTCCAGTGCCCCTTGCGCTGGAACGCCGACATCACCGCGACCCCCGTCGCCGAGGTGCCCCCGCCACCGATCCGCGCCGCCCAGGACCGGTCCGCCGGCGCGGGCGCCGCGCCGGGCGCGGGAACCACCGGGAAGGCGCCCGCCTCGCCCGCCGGGGCCGGCAGGTCGCGGGTCAGGGGTTCGAGCTCGGCGTACGTACGGGAGGCGTACGCCGCGTCCAGCCGCTCCTCGAACTCGTCCATGTCGAGCCGGCCCTCGGCGACGGCGTCCCGCAACCGCTCCACCACCCGCTCGCGGTCGGCGTCCGAGGCCCTCATCCCGCCCGGCTCCGGCGACCGCTCCGCAGGGGCGGGAACGGGCGCGGGGGCGGGGGCGGGCGCGGGGGCCTTCTCCAGCGATGCCTTCTCCGGCAACGGCTCCTGAGGCCGCTCGTCACTCATGTGGACCACCCTATGCACCCGGGCGCCCCCGCAGAACGGCCCGTCCCCGACCTCCACCCCGGGGCCGCCCCTGATTCATCCCCTACCCACCCCTACCCCCGCCCCGCGTACATCCGCGCGATCACGTCCTCGATGTCCGGCTCCCGCAACGACAGGTCCGACAACGGATACCGCGCCGCCACCGCCGCCACCAACGGCGCCGCCGAGGAACCCGCCGGGAACGCCAACCACTGCCGCGCCCCGTCCACCCGCACCACCCGGGCCCCCTCCACCTCGATCGGCGCCAGCTCCCGCTCCAGGTCCACCACCAGCGTCCGCTCGCCGCCCCCCACCGCGTGCAGCCCGGCCAACGGACCGTCGTACACCAGCCGCCCGTGGTCGATCACCATCACCCGCCCGCACAACTGCTCGATGTCCCGGAGGTCGTGCGTGGTCAGCAGCACCGTGGTGCCCGACTCCTCGTTCAACCGCCGCAGGAAGGCCCGCACCTTCGCCTTGCTGACGACGTCCAACCCGATCGTCGGCTCGTCCAGGTACAACACCTCCGGATCGTGCAGCAACGCCGCCGCGATGTCCCCGCGCATCCGCTGCCCGAGCGACAACTGACGGACCGGCACGTCGAGCAGCGCCGCCAGGTCCAGGTTCTCCACGCACCGCTCCAGGTTCTCGGCGTAGCGCGCCCGAGGGATCCGGTACATCCGCCGCATCAACCCGTACGAGTCCCTCAACGGCAGGTCCCACCACAGCGTGGTGCGCTGCCCGAACACCACCCCGATCCGGTGCGCCAACCGCATCCGCTCGCGCGCCGGATCGATCCCCGCGACGCGCACCCGGCCGGCGCTCGGCGTGAGGATCCCGGTCAACATCTTGATCGTCGTCGACTTCCCCGCCCCGTTGGGCCCGATGTAGCCGACCACCTCCCCGCGCGCGATCTCGAAACCGATCCCGTCCACGGCCCGCACCCGCCGCTTCTCCCGCCGCAGCGGACCCACCCGCCGCCGTACGTCGAAGACCTTCTCCACCCCGTCCAACGAGATCAACGCTTCCGACACCACTAGCTCCCGGTACTGCGGTAGGAACGAAGACCCGCGCGCCAGGCCAGCGACGCGGGCAGGATCACCGCCGACGCCACGAGCGGACTCACGAACGCCGCCCAGTCCGGCAGCCCCAACGGATCGGGCCGCCCCAGCACGTACAGCGCGGGCACCCAGTTGACGAAGGCCAGCGGCAGCACGAACGTCACCCCGCGCACCAGGTCCTTCGCGAACACCGACGGCGGGTACCGGAGCATCGTGCAACCGCCGTAGGTGAAGCTGTTCTGCACCTCGGCCGCGTCCCCCGCCACGAACTGGAACGCCGCCCCGCCGATCAGCACCCCGGCGAAGATCCCCGCGCCCGCCAGCACCATCACCGGCACCAGCAGCGCCTTGGCCGGCGTCCAGTCCACGTCCACCGCCCACACCGCCCAACCGAGCACCCCGAGCCCCTGCACGATCCGCCCCAGCCGGCGCAGCGCGAACCGGTCCGCCGCCACCTGCGCCAGCACCGGCACCGGCCGCACCAGCATCGTGTCGAGCGAACCGTCCCGGATCCGGACGCCCACCCGGTCGGTGTTGCCGAGCAACAGGTCCGCCAACCCGAGGGAGGCCGAGCAGGCCCCGTAGAGCAGCGCGATCTCCGGCAGCGTGAACCCACCGAGCACGTCCACGTGCGAGAACATCAGGTGGACCGCGACGAAGTCGAGCAGGGAGATCGCCCCGTTCCCCACCGTCGCCAGGACGAACGACATCCGGTACGTCATCGTGGAACGGACCCACATGGCCACGATCAGCCCGTAACCGCGCACCCCCTCCCGCCAACCGCCCCCGTCCCGCGCCGCGCCCCCGCCGCGCGGACCGTCGGCCCGGTCCTCCCGCGTCAGCGTCGCCTCAGCCACCCTGGACCACCACCCTCCGCGTCGCCGCCGCCTGCGCCCACCGGCCCGCACCCAGCAGGAGCAGCGCCCAGGCCGCCTGGAACCCCAGCGCGGGCAGGGCCGCCCCCGCCCCCTCGTGCGTACCCAACAGAACGTCCAGCGGCGTCTGGAGCATCGCCGCCCACGGCAACAACCGCACCACCTCGCCGAACCCGCCGGGGAAGAGGGTGAGCGGCAGCAACACCCCCGAGAAGAACGTCGACACGACGGCGGCCATCAGGTTGACCCCCGAGCCGTCCATCAGCCAGAACGCCGACAACCCCAGCAGGTAGCGGATCGCGAAGCTCACCACCAACCCCAGGAACACCGACACCAGGAACAGCGCCCAGCGCGCCGGATCCGACGGCAGCGCCAGCGGGAAGACCAGGGCCCCCACCAGCAGGGGCACCACGCCCCGCCCCATCAGCTGGAAGGCGGCCCGCCCCAGGTCGGCGGCCAGCCACCACAGCTGGAGGTCGGCCGGACGGTACAGGTCGACGGCGATGTCACCCGTGCGGACCCGCTCCTGGAGCTCCTCCTGGAAACCGCCCCCGATCAGGGCGACCGCCGCGATCAGGGCCTGGCTGACCCACACGAAGGTGAGGGCCTGCGCCCGGTCGTAGCCGCCCAGACCGGGGCGCTCCTCCCACAGCGCGAGGTACGCGTACGCGACGATCAACCCGAAGACGGTGTTGGTGAACACCCCCGCGGCCGTCGCCGTCCCGTACGTGGCGTACCGCCGGAAACCGCCGGCCGCCACGGCCGGGTAGAGCCGGGCTCGCTGACGCACCGTATCCCTCCGTTTCCCCCCGTCGTTCCCACGTCGGTCAAAGCGCGCGAGCTTAGTGCGGAGGAGCGAGCCACGCGACCGATTTCCACCCGTCCGGCACGGAATCACCGGCCATCGGGTAGACACCATGAGGTACTTGTGTGGACGTTTCGTACGGCGCCGAGGAGTTCCGGAGATGAGCGACCAGTCACCACCCCAGGGCTGGACGCCTCGCGACCCGGACACCCCCGGACGACCCCCCGCGGACACCGCGCCCCCGACGGGGCCCGCCGGACCCGCGCGCGGGAAGGGCCGCCGCACCGGCCCGCGCCGCCTGCTGCCCACCTGGCGCACCACCCTCGGCACGATCCTGGCCCTGCTCCTGCTGCTCGGCGGGGCCCTCGTCGCCGGCTACCTGCTGGTCGACATCCCGCCGGCGAACGCGGCCGCCACCGCGCAGTCGAACGTCTACCTCTACGCGGACGGGTCCCCGCTCGCCCGTGACGGCGAGGTCAACCGCGTCAACGTCCCCCTCTCCCAGGTCCCCACCGGCGTCCAGGAGGCGGTACTGGCCGCCGAGGACCGCGACTTCCACTCGGAGCGGGCGGTGGACCCCAAGGCGATGGTCCGCGCCGCCTGGAACACGCTGACCGGCAAGGGCAAGCAATCCGGCTCGACCATCACCCAGCAGTACGTCAAGAACTACTACCTGGGCCAGGAACAGACCGTGAGCCGGAAGGTGAAGGAGTTCTTCATCGCGATCAAGCTGGGCCGCGAGAAGTCGAAGAACTACATCCTGGAGGGCTACCTGAACACCAGCTACTTCGGCCGCAACGCGTACGGGATCCAGGCCGCCGCCCAGGCCTACTACGGCAAGGACGTCAACGCCCTGACCCCCGTCGAGGGGGCCTACCTCGCCACCCTCCTCAACTCCCCCAGCGCCTTCGACGTCGTCGCCCACCCGCGCAGCCGCGACCGCGCCGTCGCCCGCTGGAACTACGTGCTCGACGGCATGGTGAAGAAGAACTGGATGACCCCCGAGGAACGCGCCGCCGCGCGCTTCCCCGAACCGGGGAGGATCCGCCCGGCCGCCGGCCTGTCCGGTCAGCGCGGCTACCTGGTCGAGGCGGTCAAGGAGTACATCGGCGAGAACAGGATCCTCGACGACAAGACCCTGGCCGAGGGCGGCTACCGCATCACCACCACCATCGACCGGCGCCGCGAGAACGCCCTCGTCTCCGCCGTCGAGAAGGAGATGGTGGAGAAGCTCGACCCGGCCGCCCGCCCCGCCGACCGCGACGTCCGCGCCGGCGCCGTCTCCATCGACCCCGCCACCGGGAAGGTCGTCGCCCTGTACGGCGGCATCGACTACACGAAGCAGTACGTGAACAACGCGACCCGGCACGACTACCAGGTGGCGTCCACCTTCAAGCCCTTCGTGTTCGCCTCGGCCGTCCAGAACGACTCGCGCACCCAGGACGGCCGCCGGATCACCCCGAACACCGTCTACAACGGCGACAACCGGCGGCCGGTGGTCGGCGGCCGGATCCGCTACAGCCCCGAGAACGAGGGGCAGGTCTCCTACGGGCCCATCACCGTCAACACCGCCACCGACCTGTCGGTCAACGCCGTGTACGCGCAGATGGTCGTCGACGTCGGCACCGTGAAGGTCAAGGACACCGCCATCGCCCTCGGCATCCCCGAGAACACCCCGAACTTCCCGCCCGTCCCGGCGATGGCCCTGGGCACCCTCCAGGCGAGCGTCCTCGACATGACGGTGGCCTACGCGACCCTCGCCGACCACGGCCGGTACACCCCGTACACCCTGCTGGAGAAGATCTCCAAGGACGGCGAGGACGTCGACCTGCCCGACCGCACCGGCCGCGAGGCCATCAGCCGCGAAGCCGCCGACACGACCACGTCCATGCTGGTCAGCGTCGTGGACAACGGCACCGGGACGGAAGCCCTGGCCGCCGGCCGGCCGGCCGCGGGCAAGACGGGCACCGCCGAACTGGACCGCGCCGCCTGGTTCGCCGCGTACACCCCGGACCTCGTGACGGTGGTCTCGATGATGGGCCAGGACCCCGACACGGGCACGCTCCAGTCCCTCTACGGGGCCCTGGGCGAGAACCGCATCGGGGGCGGCGGCTACCCGGCCCGGATCTGGGCGGCGTACACGAAGGCGGCCCTGGAGGGGTCGGACCCGGTGGACTTCGACCTGGAGCTCCAGCCGGGCGCGGACCGGATCGCGCCGCCCCCGCCGGTCCAGCCGAGCACCCCGCAACAGCCGCAGGACGGCAGCCGTCCCCCCTTCCCCCCGAGCCCCTCGACGGGCGGCCAGACCACGCCCGGACAGAACACGGGGGGCCAGAACACCGGCGGACAGAACTCGGGCGGCCAGAACACCGGCGGGCAGAACTCCGGAGGCCAGAACAGCGGAGGCCAGAACAACGGCGGCCAGACCGACGGCGGCCAGAACACCGGGGGCCAGAACAGCGGGGGTCAGAACACGGGCGGCGGGGACACGACCGGCGGCGAGAGCACCGGCGGACAGAACACCGGCGGCCAGAGCACCGGAGGGGAGACGACGGGCGGGGAGAGCACCGGATCGCCCGACCGGGGACGCCGACCCCCGGCCGACTACCTGGAGTGACCGGGGACCCGCGCGACGACGTCAGTGGCCGGAGGTGGCCTTCAGGCCGACCACGGCGACCAGCAGCAGACAGATGAAGAAGATCCGGGCGGCGGTGACGGGCTCCCCCAGCACCGCCATGCCGAGCACCGCCGCACCCGCCGCGCCGATGCCCACCCACACCCCGTACGCCGTACCGATCGGCAGGGTCTTGGCGGCGTAGGACAGCAACACCATGCTGGCGACGATGCCGGCGCCGGTGAAGACGGACGGCCACAGACGCGTGAAGCCCTCGGTGAACTTCATGCCGATCGACCAGCCGACCTCGAGCAGACCGGCGACGAGAAGAAGAACCCAGGCCATGACGGACACCTCCGGGACGAGAGCGGAACGGGGTGCGTCGTCTTGTCGTCAACCCGGTACGGCGCGTCTCGTCGGGGGTTCTCCCCCACCGTAGCAAAGCGCACGACGAAGGGCCGGTGACCTCGGTCACCGGCCCTTCGTCCGCCGCGTCCCTACAGGTACAGGCCGGTGGAGTCCTTGGACCCCTCCAGCCGCTCCGCGGCCACGGCGTGCAGGTCCCGCTCGCGCATCAGCACGTACGTCGCCCCGCGGACCTCGACCTCGGCCCGGTCCTCGGGGTCGTAGAGCACCCGGTCTCCCGGCTCCACGCTCCGTACGTTCTGTCCGACCGCGACCACCTCGGCCCAGGCGAGCCGCTTGCCCACCGCGGCCGTCGCCGGGATCAGGATGCCGCCGCCCGAGCGCCGCTCCCCCTCGGGGAGGTCGGACTTCACGAGCACGCGGTCGTGGAGCATGCGGATGGGCAGCTTGTCGTGGGTGGTGTTCTCGCTCACGCCCCGAACCTACCTGCCCCCGCCCGCCCCGTCCGCCGGCGGGTCCTCACCGCTTGCGTCGGACGGAGACCACCAGGAGGCCCACCACACCGACCGCGACGAGCGCGACCGGCAGGATCCGCTCCACGCGCGGTGCGCCGTCCTCGTGGCGCAGACCGCCCCTGACGTCGGTGACGAGCCGGTTCACGGCCACGATGGCCCGGCCCGCGGTGTGGTCCACGGCGCCGACGGCCTTGGCCTTCACGTCCCCGACGATCGTCTTCGGGTGCATGCGCACGCCGATCTCGTCGAGCGTCTCGGCGAGCTGCTCGCGGCGGCGGACGATGTCCGCCTCGATCTGTGCGGGGGTCCTGGCTTCCGGCACCGCGCTGCCTCCGTCGTCGTGGTCGTCTTCGGCGGATGCGGACCGCCGTGAACAGTCTGTCAGCTTAGTCTCGTGACGTACCGTTCCCCTCCCGAGGAGACCACCGATGAGCGAGCGACTCCAGCCGGGCGACACCGCCCCCGCCTTCACCCTGCCCGACGCGGACGGCAACGAGGTGTCGCTGGCCGCCCACAAGGGCCGCAAGGTGATCGTCTACTTCTACCCGGCGGCCCTGACGCCCGGCTGCACGAAGCAGGCCTGCGACTTCACCGACAACCTGGACGCCCTGGCCACGGCCGGCTACGACGTCATCGGCGTCTCGCCCGACAAGCCGGAGAAGCTCGCGAAGTTCCGCGACAAGGAGAACCTGAAGGTCACCCTGGTCGGCGACCCCGACAAGGAGACCCTGACCGCCTACGGCGCCTTCGGCGAGAAGAAGCTCTACGGCAAGACGGTCACCGGGGTCATCCGCTCCACGATCGTCGTCGACGAGCAGGGCAAGGTCGAGCACGCCTTCTACAACGTCAAGGCGACCGGCCACGTAGCCAAGATCATCAAGGACCTGGGCATCTGACACCGCCCCACCCCTCAGAACGTCCCGCCCCACCGGTGCGGGACGTTCCGCTTATCCCACGAAATCCCCCGTGACCACCCCGACCCCGAACCGTTACTCCGTACGAGAGCTGAACGTACGGTCGGGAGGGTGGATCGATGGCGGTCCGGTACACGCGCGAACTGCTGGAAGCGGCGGCCCGCGAGACGAGCACCTGGGACGACGCCGTCCGCTGGTGCGGCGGCACGCCGAGCAGCGGGAGCAGGCGCTATCTGCGGTCGAGGATGAGGGAGGCGGGGATAGACCACTCCCACTTCCCCACGCGATGGGCACGGCACACGGAGGAGCGGCTGAGGGAGGTCGTGGCCGCGAGTACGTCCCTCGCGGAGGTGCTCGGCCTTCTGGGCGTCGGCAACGTCGGCGGCAACCAGGCGCACATCGCCCGGAGGATCAGGGCCCTCGGCATCGACACGTCCCATTTCGCGACCGCGCGGAAGGCCCGCCCGAAGGGTTCCCTGGGGCCGACGCTCTCGCTGCGGGATCCGCGGGACGGCAGGATCCCCGGTGAACGGCTGAAGCGGGCGCTGCTGAGGGAGGGTGCCGCCGAGGAATGCGCGGAGTGCGGGATCGGTCCGGAGTGGAACGGCAGACCACTCCGGCTCGAGGTCGATCACATCAACGGCGACTGGTGGGACAACCGGCGGGAGAACCTTCGCGTCCTGTGCCCCAACTGCCACGCGACCACGGACACGTACCGAGGACGTGCGGCGAAGAGGGTCGCATGAGCGCGGTCAGGTACAGCCGGGACCTGCTGGCCCTCACCGCGCCCTCGGCCACCAGCCTGGTCGACCTCATGAGGATCCTGGGCACCCCGCTCCTGGCGGGGCCCCGTCGATACCTGCGCGACAGGCTGGCCCACCACGCCATCGACACCTCCCACTTCGTCGACGAACCGCTTCCCGTCCGGGAGCGACAGCGCTACACGCAGGAGCGCCTCCGGGAAGCGGCGGCCCACGCGGACGACATCGCGGGAATGCTCGCCCACATGGGAGTCGAGCCGTACAACAGCGCCCATGCCCACATCTCCCGTCTCCTCGACCGGTTCGGCATCGACACCTCGCACTTCCGCGACGGCGCCGGTGCCCGGCGCCGCCTCTTCGCTCTCGAGGAGATCGCACCCGCGGTCGCCGGCTCGAAGAGCATCGCGGGGGTGCTGCGCGCCCTCGGCCGCAACCCTTCCGACGGCGCCGCCCGCACCAGGGCGAGGCGGAGCATCGAGGAATACGGGCTGTCGACGGAGCACTTCACGGGGCAGGGGCATGCGGTGGGCCGCCCCTCCCGCACCCGGCTGTCCTCGGCGGAGGTGCTCAGGCGCCTCGACGTCGGCTCCGCGCGCACGAAGACGGCGACGCTGCGCCGCGCCCTCGACGATCTCGGCGTGCCGCACGTGTGCGCGGAGTGCGGCACCGGCGACGTCTGGCGAGGCAGGAGGCTCGTCCTGGAGATCGACCACGTGAACGGCGACCGAGTGGACAACCGGCGCGAGAACCTTCGCTACTTGTGCCCCTCCTGCCACAGTCAGACCCCGACCTTCGCCCGGCGCTCAGGGATCGGTATCCCATCGCAGCGGACCCGCGACGACCAGTAAAGTGGTCGCTGCGGGTCCGTACCCCAGCTGGCCAGAGGGCGCCGGTTTAGGTCCGGTGTGTCGTGGGTTCGAGTCCCACCGGGCCCACAGCAACGGCCGGGCGTCTCGTCGAGGATGCCCGGCCGTCGTCGTGCCCGCCTCAGCCCAGGAGTTCGCGGACCACCGGGATCAGGGCGCGGAAGGCCTGGCCGCGGTGGGAGATGGCGTTCTTCTCGGCCGGGGCGAGTTCGGCGCAGGTGCGGGTGTCGTTCAGGGGCTGGAGGATCGGGTCGTAGCCGAAGCCGCCGGTGCCCGAGGGGGTGTGGCGCAGGGTGCCCAGGAGGCGGCCTTCGACGACGCGTTCGGTGCCGTCGGGCAGGGCCAGGGCGGCCGCGCAGAAGAAGTGGGCGGCGCGGTGCTCGTCGGCGATGTCGCCGAGCTGGGCGAGGAGCAGGTCGAGGTTGGCCTTGTCGTCGCCGTGGGTGCCGGCCCAGCGGGCGGAGAAGATGCCGGGGGCTCCGCCCAGGACGTCCACGCACAGGCCGGAGTCGTCGGCGACCGCCGGCAGGCCGGTGGCCCGGGCGAGGGCGTGGGCCTTCAGGAGGGCGTTCTCGGCGAAGGTGACGCCGGTCTCCTTGACGTCCGGGATCTCGGGGTACGCGTCCGCGCCGACCAGCTCGAAGGGCAGGCCGGCGTCGGACAGGATGGCGTGCAGCTCGGTGATCTTGCCCGGGTTGCGGGTGGCGAGGATCAGGCGGCGGGGCGTGGAGGTCATGCCGCCATTATTTCCGTCGCGCGGCCTCGGATCAGCCCGGGGTGCAGACCTTGGAGATCTCCTTGGCGGCGTCCGCGACGGGCTGGATGTCGGGGTTGACGTTGCCGCCCTCGACGGAGGTGCGGACGTTCTTGACGGCGGTGGCCATGGAGTCGACGGCCTTGCCGAGGTCGGCGTTGCCCGTCTGGTCCTTGATCTTCTTGAGGTTGGCGTCGATCTGGTCGAGCGCGTTCTGGGTGTCCTGGACGCTGTTGCCGGCCTGGGAGACGGACTGCTGGAGCTGGTTGGCGCTGTCGGCGATGGCGACGGCGGTGTTGGCGCAGTCCATGGCGGTGGATATCGCGTCGCATGAGGTGAGGGCCGGGACGGCGAGCACGGCGGCGACCGCGACGGCGGCGAGGCGCGGCCCGCGGCGGCGGCCGGGGTCGGTCGCGCGCGTGGGCTGCGTGGGCTGCGTCGGGTGCGTCGGCTTCATGGGGTCCCCCGGGTTTCGGATGCCTGGACGGGGCGCACGGCTTCGACACCGTGCGCCCGTACCGGCGTAGACGCGTGGGCGGCTCCGGCGGTTGCCGGGTCCGGGGCGCGTCGGCGGCGGGGGTGTTACGGGGTCTGGAGTTCCAGGGCGCCGAGCTGGAGGGCTTCGAGGTCGGCGCAGCCGCCGGCGGCGAGGTCGAGGAGGGCGTTGAGTTCCTTGCGGTCGAAGGGCTCGCCCTCGGCGGTGCCCTGGACCTCGACGAAGCGGCCGTCGCCGGTGCAGACGACGTTCATGTCGGTTTCGGCGCGGACGTCTTCCTCGTAGCAGAGGTCGAGGAGGGGGACGCCGTCGACGATGCCGACGCTGACGGCGGCGACGGTGCCGGTGAGGGGCTTGCGGCCGGCCTTGACGAGCTTCTTCTTCTGGCCCCAGGCGATGGCGTCGGCGAGGGCGACGTAGGCGCCGGTGATGGCGGCGGTGCGGGTGCCGCCGTCGGCCTGGAGGACGTCGCAGTCCAGGACGATGGTGTTCTCGCCGAGGGCCTTGTAGTCGATGACGGCGCGCAGGGAGCGGCCGATGAGGCGGGAGATCTCGTGGGTGCGGCCGCCGATCTTGCCGCGGACGGATTCGCGGTCGCCGCGGGTGTTGGTGGAGCGGGGCAGCATCGAGTATTCGGAGGTGACCCAGCCTTCGCCGCTGCCCTTGCGCCAGCGGGGGACGCCTTCGGTGAAGGAGGCGGTGCAGAAGACCTTGGTGTCTCCGAAGGAGATGAGGACGGAGCCCTCGGCGTGCTTGCTCCATCCGCGTTCGATGGTGACCGGGCGGAGCTGTTCGGGCGTGCGGCCGTCGATGCGAGACATGGTCGTGAGCCTAGTGGGTGCGGGGTTGGGGTGCGCGAAGGCGGCGGGACGCGCGCAGACCCCGTCCGGTGGGCCGGTACGGGGTCTGGGTGGTGTGGTGCGGAGCCGGTGGGCTCAGCTCACATCATGTCTTCGATGTCGGCGGCGATGGGGTCGGCGTCGGTGCCGATGACGACCTGGATCGCGGTGCCCATCTTGACGACGCCGTGGGCGCCGGCGGCCTTGAGGGCGGCCTCGTCGACCTTGCTGGGGTCGATGACCTCGGTGCGCAGGCGGGTGATGCAGCCTTCGACCTCTTCGATGTTCTCGATACCGCCGAGCCCGGCGACGATCTTCTCAGCCTTGGTGGCCATGTGTTTCTCCCTGAGTGATCTGAGTGATTCGAAGAACGAGTCTCGGCGGCCGTAGCCCGTCGCGTCCGCTTTGTCACGGTAGCTCACGGTTGGCCTATCCACGCGAGCGCAGGCCCGTCATCTGCCGAATGATGACGATCAGCAGCAACCTGCCCACAACTGGTCTACACCAGTGTGCCGCAAGTGTTGCCACGGCCAAAACGGGACGGGTCAGGGAGGACGCGATGAGCGCGAGCAGCGCGGCGGCGACGCCACAACCCCAGTGGTGGAACGGCCTGTTCCAGGGGCTCCAGAAGATGGGGCGCAGCCTCCAGCTCCCGATCGCCGTGCTGCCCGCCGCGGGCATCCTCAACCGTCTCGGCCAGCCCGACGTGTTCGGGAAGGACGGCCTGAACTGGACGGCCGTGGCCAAGGTGATGGCGGGTGCGGGCGGGGCCCTGCTCGACGCGGACCTGGGGTTGCCCCTCCTGTTCTGCATCGGCGTCGCGATCGGCATGGCCAAGAAGGCGGACGGTTCGACGGCGCTGGCGGCCGTCGCCGGCTTCCTCGTCTACCGGGGGGTGCTGCACGCCTTCCCCAAGGACTGCCCGTCGGGGACGAAGGACATCGGCGGGGGTTGTCTGACGCCGACGGACACCTTCGCCGGGTACACGTACCAGAACCCGGGGGTCTTCGGCGGCATCGTGATGGGCTTGCTCGCCGCCTGGTTCTGGCAGCGCTACCACCGGGTGAAGCTGGTGGACTGGCTCGGGTTCTTCAACGGGCGGCGGCTCGTCCCGATCATCATGTCGTTCGTCGCGATCGCGTTCGCCGCGCTGTGCCTGTGGATCTGGCCGCCGGTGGGCGGGGCACTGGAGAGCTTCTCCGACTGGTTGGTGGGGCTGGGTTCGTGGGGTGCGGGCATCTTCGGCGTGGCGAACCGGGCGCTGCTGGTGATCGGCCTGCACCAGTTCCTGAACGTGCCGGTGTGGTTCCAGTTCGGCAGCTACACGAAGCCGGACGGTCAGACGGTGCACGGTGACATCAACATGTTCCTGGCGGGCGACCCGGACGCGGGCATGTTCCTCTCCGGCTTCTTCCCCATCATGATGTTCGCGCTGCCGGCGGCGGCGCTGGCGATCACCCACTGCGCGAAGCCGCTGCGGCGCAAGGAGGTGGGGGGTCTGATGCTGTCGGTGGGTCTGACGTCCTTCGTCACGGGCATCACGGAGCCGCTGGAGTACTCCTTCCTCTTCGTGGCGCCGGCGCTGTACGCGATCCACGCGCTGCTGACGGGCGTGTCGATGGCGGTGACGTGGGCGCTGGGGGTGCACGACGGCTTCAGCTTCTCCGCGGGGCTGATCGACTACGTCATCAACTGGGGGTTGGCGACGAAGCCGTGGATGATCATCCCGATCGGTCTGGCGTTCGCGATCGTCTACTACGTCGTCTTCCGCTTCGCGATCACCAGGTTCGACATCCCGACCCCGGGTCGGGAGTCGGACGAGGAGATCGCCGCGATGCAGGCCGAGAACACGAAGGCGTAGCCAAGCCGTTATACGGGCGCGCGGGCGTCCGCTTTCGGGTCCTTCGACCCGTCCTCCAGGCCCTCGGATCCCAGGATTCGGGGGCCTGCGGCATGTCCGGAAGTCCGCCGGCGGGCACGGGCGGGCGGGGCGCGCGCCCGCGTCGCCGAATGCCAGAAATTGAAGGTTCCTTATCTAACCCCGACCGTGCTACAACTGGTCTACACCACCCATTGGTGTAGACCACGCAGGCCTGTTCGAGCCGGCGTACCCCCTTTCGAAGACGTCGCCTCCCCCTTCCTTGTGTCTCTGGGCGGCGCCTTGCCCCATGGAGGAACCAGATGTCCACAGCCACCGCTGCGGAAACGAAGAAGGGCGCTGGCGTGATGGCCGTCATGCAGCGCATCGGCCGGAGCCTCATGCTCCCCGTTGCCGTGCTGCCGGCCGGCGCTCTGCTGCTCCGCCTGGGCGCCGACGACATGCTCGGGAAGGACACCTTCCCGACCTTCGTCAACAAGATCGCCGGCTACATGGCCGCCGGCGGTGGCGCGATCCTCGACAACATGGCGCTCCTCTTCGCCGTCGGCATCGCCATCGGCTTCGCCAAGAAGTCGGACGGTTCGACGGCCCTGGCCGCCGTCACCGGTTACCTGGTCTTCCAGAAGGTGCTCGCCACCTTCACCGACTCGAACCTGCCGAAGGTCGCCAAGGTCGTCGGCGGCAAGATCGTGAACGTGGACGCCCCGGTCAACGCCGGTGTCCTCGGCGGCGTCGTGATGGGCATCATCACCGCGCTCCTCTACCAGAAGTTCTACCGGACCAAGCTGCCGGACTGGGCGGGCTTCTTCGGCGGTCGCCGCCTCGTCCCGATCCTCTCCGCCTTCGCGGGTCTGCTCGCCGGCATCGTCTTCGGCCTCATCTGGCCGGTCCTCGGCACGGGTCTGCACAACTTCGGTGAGTGGCTGACCGGCTCGGGCGCCGTCGGCGCGGGCATCTTCGGTGTCGCCAACCGCGCGCTGATCCCGATCGGCATGCACCACCTGCTGAACTCCTTCCCGTGGTTCCAGGCCGGCTCCTTCGACACCGCCAACGGCGCCGTCCACGGTGACATCGCCCGCTTCCTCGCCGGTGACCCCACCGCCGGACAGTTCATGACCGGCTTCTTCCCGATCATGATGTTCGCCCTCCCGGCCGCCTGCCTCGCGATCGTCCACTGCGCCCGCCCCGAGCGCCGCAAGGTCGTCGGCGGCATGATGTTCTCCCTCGCGCTCACCGCCTTCGTCACCGGTGTGACCGAGCCGATCGAGTTCACCTTCATGTTCATCGCCCCGGTGCTGTACGCGATCCACGCGGTGCTCACCGGCGTGTCCCTGGCCCTGACCTGGGCCCTGGGCATGCGCGACGGCTTCGGCTTCTCCGCCGGCGCGGTCGACTTCCTGCTCAACCTCGGCATCGCCAACAACCCGTGGGGCCTGGCCGCCGTGGGTCTGTGCTTCGCCGTCGTCTACTACTTCGTCTTCCGCTTCGCGATCACGAAGTTCAACCTCCCCACCCCCGGCCGCGAGTCCGACGAGGAACTGGCCGAGCTGCAGAAGGCCGAGGCCAAGTAGTCCGGCCCCGCTCCCGCACGCCGAAGCCCCCGCTCTCCCGGAAGGGAGGGCGGGGGCTTCGGCGTGTGCCGCGGGTGCGCGCCGTACGACGGGGCGCGGCGGATCGGGGCCGGTCTGAACGTGCCGGGCGGAAGATGCCGGGCGGAAGGTGACGGGCTCGGGCTCAGACCTCGTAGACCGCGCCCGCGTACGCCAGGTCGACCGGGCCGTCGTAGACCGCGCGGGCGTCGGCCAGGTTCCGCTCGGCGTCCGTCCACGGCGGGATGTGCGTCAGCACCAGCCGCCCGACGCCGCCGCCGCGCGCGTACTCCCCGGCCTCGCGACCGTTGAGGTGCAGGCCCGGGATGTCCTCCTTGCCGTGGATGAAGGACGCCTCGCACAGGAAGAGGTCCACCCCCTCGGCCAGCGCCCCCAGCTCCGCGCAGACACCGGTGTCACCGGAGTACGCCAGCGAGCGACCGCCGTGCTCGACGCGGATGCCGTACGACTCCACGGGGTGGCTGACCCGCTCCGTGCGGACCGTGAACGGGCCGATCTCGAAGCTGCCGGGCTTCAGCGTGCGGAAGTCGAAGACCTCGCTCATCGAGCGCTCGTCGGGAACGTCCTCGTACGCCGTGGTCAGCCGCTGCTCGGTGCCCTCGGGCCCGTAGACGGGGATGGTGGGGCAGCGACCGCCCTCGTGCCGGTAGTAGCGGGCGACGAAGTAGGCGCACATGTCGATGCAGTGGTCGGCGTGCAGATGGCTCAGGAAGATCGCGTCGAGGTCGTAGAGACCGCAGTGGCGCTGGAGGGCGCCGAGGGAGCCGTTGCCCATGTCGAGGAGCAGCCGGAAGCCGTCGGCCTCGACGAGATAGCTCGAACATGCCGAATCCGCGGACGGGAACGACCCCGAACAGCCGACGACGGTGAGCTTCATGGAGCGTGAACCTCCGTGGACGGTCCGTGGACGGAATGCGGGCCGTGCGTGGGTCGAGCGTAAGGCGCGAAACCTCCGGTCGCTCCTCCGCGGCGGGCCGTTGTGGGGGGAATCACCTGTGCTGTCACCCGGGGGAGCGACGTCTCGCCCGGGCGTTGCCGTGCCGGCGGCGGCCGGCGCGACTACGGTCGGTACATGGACACGTCCTGGTGGCCCGCCGTGCTGGCGGCGGTCGCCGTGGCCGTGGTGGTGCTGCTCCCCCGCCGGGCGGACCGCGTCCCCCCGGCGCTCGCGCGGCCCCACGGACCGGGGCCGCCGCCGCGCGTACGGGCCGGTGAGCTGTGGTGCCTGGCGGACGGGCGGCCCTGCCTGGTGCTGGCGGTGCGCACCCGTCCCGGGCGGGCGCGGATCGCCCCGATCACCGGGAAGTACGACGACCGGCGGCCCGGGGTGATCCCGCTGCCCCCGGGCACGGTGACCCGCGGGGCCCACGGGCGCGGGGGCTTCCTGGAGGCGGACCGGCCGCGGGAGGTGTCGTTGTGGGAGTTCGGCACCCGGGTGGGCACGCTGGACCCGACGGTGTGGGACGAGGTCAAGGGACTGGGAGGCGCGGGCCGATGATCCGTACGAGGCGCGTCTACGATCCCCGCGAGCCGGGGGCCGACGGCGTCCGGGTGCTCGTGGACCGGCTGTGGCCGCGCGGGCTGTCGAAGGAGGCGGCGGGCGTCGACGTGTGGCCGAAGGCGGTGACCCCGTCGCGGGAACTGCGCACCTGGTACCACTCGGGGGCCGGGTCGTGGGAGGAGTTCCGGGCCCGGTACGAGGCGGAGCTGACGGGCGGCGGGGAGGAGGTCGGGGCGGAGCTGGCGCGGCTGCGGGCGCTGGCGGCGGAGGGGCCGGTGACCCTGCTGACGGCGGTCGCGGATCCGGGGCGCAGTCACGCGTCGGTCCTGGCCGAGCTGCTGGCGGGGCCGGCCTGAGACGACCGCGCCGCGCCCGCCGCGGGGGATGCGGCGGGCGCGGCGCGGTCGATGGCGCGCGGCCGGCGGGGGCCGGGGTGCGCGGGGGCGCGGGGGTCAGATTCTGGGGGCCGGTTTGTCCACGCACAGGGCCCAGATGACGAAGACGCCGATGGCGATCGCGATGAGCGCCCACAGCGGCTGGTAGGGCAGCCACAGGAAGTGGATCACCACCGAGAGGGCGGCGAGGGCGATGCCGGCGACCCGGCCCCACTCGGCGCCCTTGAGGATGCCGACGCCGGCGATGAAGACGATGACGCCGAGGATCAGGTGGATCCAACCCCACGAGGTGAGGTTGAACTTGAAGGTGTAGTCGCCGATCGGCACGTAGACGTCGTCCTTGGCCAGGGCGGCGATGCCCTCGAAGACGCTGAACACGCCGTTGACGGCCATGAGGACACCGGCGAACGTGGCACCGCCGGTGGCCCACGCGCTGGGTGAGCCCGCCCCCTGGACGGGTGCCGCGGGGGGTGTACGGCCCGGGGTGGTGGTCATGTCGCCACCTTCCTGCTGCGGGGAACCGGTCGATCCGAGCGTGCGCGCGGACGGCCGTGCGGGCGACCCGGCGGGGCCGAACGGGTGAACGCGCGAACGCCGCCGGGCCCGCGTGGTGCGGGCCGGGCGGCGTTCGCGCGCTCGGAGCGTGTCGGGGCCCGTGGGCCCCGTGGCCTCAGGGCCTCAGGCCCAGAGCTGGCCCTGGAGGACCTCGATGGCTTCTTCGGTCGTGGCCGCCGTGTAGACGCCGGTCGACAGGTACTTCCAGCCGCCGTCGGCCACCACGAAGGCGATGTCCGCGCTCTCCCCCGCGGCCACGGCCTTGCGGCCGACGCCGATCGCCGCGTGCAGGGCCGCGCCGGTGGAGACCCCGGCGAAGATGCCCTCCTCGCGCAGCAGGTCCCGGGTGCGGGTCACCGCGTCCGCCGAGCCCACCGAGTAGCGGGTGGTGAGCACGGAGGCGTCGTACAGCTCGGGGACGAAGCCCTCGTCGAGGTTGCGCAGGCCGTAGACGAGGTCGTCGTAGCGCGGCTCGGCGGCGACGATCTTCACGCCGGGGACGTGTTCGCGCAGGTAGCGGCCGACGCCCATCAGGGTGCCGGTCGTGCCCAGGCCCGCCACGAAGTGGGTGATCGACGGGAGGTCGGCGAGGATCTCCGGGCCGGTCGTGGCGTAGTGGGCGCCCGCGTTGTCCGGGTTGCCGTACTGGTAGAGCATCACCCAGTCCGGGTGCTGCTCCGCGAGTTCCTTGGCGACCCTGACCGCGGTGTTCGAACCGCCCGCGGCCGGTGACGAGATGATCTCGGCTCCCCACATCGCCAGGAGGTCGCGCCGCTCCTGCGAGGTGTTCTCCGGCATGACGCACACGATCCGGTAGCCCTTGAGCTTCGCGGCCATCGCGAGCGAGATGCCCGTGTTGCCGGAGGTGGGTTCCAGGATGGTGCAGCCGGGGAACAGGCGGCCGTCCTTCTCGGCCTGCTCGACCATGTGGAGCGCGGGGCGGTCCTTGATCGAGCCGGTCGGGTTGCGGTCCTCCAGCTTCGCCCAGATCCGCACGTCGGCGGAGGGCGAGAGGCGGGGCAGCCGGACGAGCGGCGTGTTGCCGACCGCCGCGAGCGGGGAGTCGTAGCGCATTACTTCGAGCCGCCGGCCACGGCCGGGAGGATGGTGACGTTGTCGCCGTCCTTGAGGGCGGTGGAGATGCCGTCGAGGAAGCGGACGTCCTCGTCGTTGAGGTAGACGTTCACGAAGCGGCGGAGCTGACCGCCGTCGACGATGCGCTCCTCGATGCCCTTGTGCCGCGTCTCCAGGTCCGCGAACAGCTCGGAGAGGGTCGCGCCCTCGCCGTTGACGGCCTTCTCGCCGTCGGTGTAGGTGCGGAGGATGGTCGGGATGCGGACCTCGATGGCCATGGCAGGCTCCTGTGTCGTGAAGGGGTGAGGAAGGGTGCGGGCGCGCGTTGGTGCAGCCCCGCGCGGAAGGGGCCTGGTGCTCAGGCGGCAGGACAGATGGCGCTGGCGAGGCGGCACAGGTCGACGTGCAGCCGCGCCACGAGCAGCAGCCTGCCGGGCGTCTCGATGCTCACGTCGTGGGAAACCATGCGGTCATGTTAACGATTCCCCGTCCCCCGTTTGGAGTGTGATCCCGCATCCTGGACGCCCACCGCTCACATACTGGTCAGTAGGACTCGACGACCTGCACTTCTTCCTCGGTGATCACGCCGTCGACGATCCGGTACGAGCGGAACTGGAACTCCCCGAGCCCGTCCGCGTCGGCCGTCGAGACGAGCACGTAGTGCGCGCCGGGCTCGTTCGCGTACGTGACGTCCGTGCGCGAGGGGTAGGCCTCGGTGGCGGTGTGCGAGTGGTAGACGATCACGGGCTCCTCGTCCCGGTCGTCCATCTCGCGGTAGAGCTTGAGGAGGTCCTTCGAGTCGAACTCGTAGAACGTGGGCGAGCGGGCCGCGTTGAGCATCGGGATGAACCGCTCGGGCCGGCCGGTGCCCACCGGACCGGCCACGACGCCGCACGCCTCGTCGGGGTGGTCCTTGCGGGCGTGTTCGACGATGAGGTCGTGGATGGCCTGGGTGAGGGTCAGCATGAGCGACAGGATAAGCAGACGGGCCCTCTCGTACCGAGGAGTGGTACGAGAGGGCCCGCATGGTGGACACGGGGTCCGTGAGAGCGTGGTTCCCGGCCGTGACAGGCGGCCGGGACTCACGGTTCGGGGGCGCCGGCCCGCGTGGGACCGGGGGTGCCTACGAGGACTTCGGGGCCTTCGGGGTCGCGTCGCCGCCGTCACCCTCGTCGGCGCCGGCGCCGACGACCGCGGGGGTCCGGACGACCTTGTTGAAGGCGGCGCCGGACGGGTTGCGGGACTTCAGGACGAGGTAGGACACGCCGAGGATCAGACCCCACAGCGGGGCGCAGTACAGCGAGACGCGCGAGTCCTTGTCGACGCCCATCATCACGATGACCATGCCGATGAAGAACAGGGCGAACCAGCTGGTCCAGGGGGCGCCGGGGGCGCGGAAGGGCGACTGGGGCAGCTCGCCGCGGTCGGCCTTGGAGCGGTAGCGGATCTGACAGACCAGGATCATGATCCAGGCCCACATGCCGGAGATGGTGGCGAAGGAGACGACGTAGTCGAAGGCCTTGCCCGGGGCGACGTAGTTGATCCAGACGCCCACCAGCATCAGCGCGGCGGAGAAGGTGGTGCCGACGAGCGGGGTGCCGTTCTTCGTGAGCCGGGTGAAGAACTTCGGGCCCTGGCCGTTGAGCGCGAGGTCGCGCAGCATGCGGCCGGTGGAGTACATGCCCGAGTTGCAGGAGGACAGCGCGGCGGTCAGGACGACGAAGTTGACGATGGCGGCGCCGACGCCGAGGCCCATCTTCTCGAAGGCCAGCACGAAGGGGCTCTCGCCCGCCTTGAAGTTGGACCACGGGATGACCGACATGATCATGATGAGCGCGCCGACGTAGAAGACGGCGATGCGCCACGGCACGGTGTTGATGGCCTTGGGCAGGGTCTTCGCCGGGTCCTTGGACTCGCCGGCGGTGACGCCGACCAGCTCGACCGCGAGGAAGGCGAACATGACGATCTGGAGGGTCATCAGCGTCTCGCCGATGCCGTTGGGGAAGAAGCCCCGGTCGTTCCAGAGGTTGGAGACGGAGGCCGTCGCGGCGGCGTCGGAGAAGCCGATCGTGAGGATGCCGGCGCAGATCAGGATCATGCCGACGATGGCGGTGACCTTGACCATGGAGAACCAGAACTCCAGCTCGCCGAAGAGCTTCACGGAGATCAGGTTCGCGGCGTAGAGGATGACGGTGAAGATGAGCGCGTACGCCCATTGCGGGAAGCCGTCGTTCGTCCAGTACGACATGTACTTCGCCGCGGCGGTGACCTCGGTGATGCCGGTGACCACCCAGAACAGCCAGTACGTCCAGCCGGTCGCGTAACCCCAGAACGGGCCCAGGAACTCGCGGGCGTAGTCCGAGAAGGAACCGGAGACGGGCCGGTACATGAGCAGTTCGCCCAGGGCCCGCATGATGAAGAAGATGACCAGGCCCGCGATGGCGTAGGCCAGGATCAGGCTCGGTCCGGCCTTCGAGATCGCCTTGCCGGCGCCCAGGAAGAGGCCGGTGCCGATGGCTCCGCCGATCGCGATCATCTGGATCTGGCGGGCCCCCAGTGCGCGGTGGTACCCCTCGCCGTCACCCTCGCCCGTGCCGCCCTCTCCGGGCGTCCTGTCGTGCTGCTCGACCTGCACAGAGGTCATGTCTTGGTGCGCCTTTCTCCACGCCGACCCGCGCCTTCACATTGGCTGCGGATCGGGTCCTCGATCCCCCCGGATACGGATGGAGTTGCACGCCGGCGGTCAGCCGGTTCAAGCGGGCCGGGGGACAGGGGTGGCGTCCCGTCGGCGATCGTGAAGATTTATCACGTGCTTACGGGTGAACGAAGGCCGCCAATGCGGCGCAAGCCACCAAAAAATCGGGCGATAAGGCCAGAAAAACGATCAGATCACCGCATGGCGGTGATCTGATCGTTATGCGGATTTGAGCGTCCGCTGAGCGAACGTTCGAGAAGGGGTTCGACCGGTGCGCGGGACGCCGAGGGGGCCGGCCCGGCCGCTAGAGGGTCTCGATGAGCGTCTCCTGGAGTCCGCCGAGCCACAGGTACGCCATCACCATCGGCTTGCGCGGATCGTCGTCCGGGAGCCGGAACAGCACCGAGCTCTCGTCGTCCTCGGTGATCTCCAGGCGCGCCGCGATGGTCAGCCGCAGGTCGTTGAGGGCGCCGAGCCAGCGCAGGGGCAGCTCTCCGGCCAGCTCCAGCACCGCCGCCCCGTCACCGCCCGGGGTGAGCGCGTCGAGACTGCGCACGACGGCCAGCGCGTCCTCCCGCTTGCGGGTGCGCAGGTCGTTCTCGGTGAAGCGACGGAACTCCGCCGAGCGGGCCCGCAGCTCCTCGGGGTCGTCCTTCGGTCCCGCGCCGGGGCCGCCGTAGGCGTCGGGGAACAGGCGCGCCAGCGCCGGGTCGGACGGCGGCTCGGTGGGGCCGTCGGAGGCGAAGAGGACCGCCAACGGGTCGGCGTCCTCGGCCGGCTCGGGCTCCCCCGGGCCGATCAGCTCCAGGAGCTGGACGGCGAGGGAGCGCAGGATGGAGATCTCGATCTCGTCGAGGGCGACGGCCGCGCCGCCACCCTTCAGGGGTTCGAACAACACGCCGCCCATCAGTTGCGGTCCTGCGAGAGGGTCGCCCACAGGCCGTAGCCGTGCATCGCCTGCACGTCCCGCTCCATCTCCTCGCGGGTGCCGCTGGAGACGACGGCCCTGCCCTTGTGGTGGACGTCGAGCATGAGGCGGGTGGCCTTGTCCTTCGGGTAGCCGAAGTACGCCTGGAACACGTAGGTCACGTAGCTCATGAGGTTGACCGGGTCGTTGTGCACCAGGGTCACCCAGGGGACGTCGGGTTCGGGGACCGCGTAGGTCTCTTCGGCCGATTCGGTGCGTTCGATCTCAATGGGAGCAACACTCACTCGTCCCATGCTGCCACTGCGGAGGGGTCGTCGCACAAACGGGCCCCTACATCTCGTCACTTTGACGAAATGTGCGCTAGCATCCGTGACATGAACCCTGCGGACCTGGGCCTGCCGGTGGACGTGCCGTCGACAGCGCTCTTCACGGACCATTACGAGCTCACGATGTTGCAGGCCGCGCTGGCCAACGGCACCGCCGACCGACGCTCGGTCTTCGAGGTCTTCACCCGGCGACTGCCCGAGGGCCGGCGCTACGGCGTCGTCGCGGGCACCGGCCGCGTGCTGGACGCCGTCGAGAACTTCCGCTTCGACGCCGCCGTCCTGGAGTTCCTGCGGGAACGGGCCGTCGTCGACATGCGGACGCTGGACTGGCTGTCCTCGTACCGCTTCTCGGGTGACATCTGGGGCTACCCGGAGGGCGAGGTCTACTTCCCCGGCTCCCCGATCCTGCGCGTCGAGGGCAGCTTCGCGGAGTGCGTGCTGCTGGAGACCGTGATCCTGTCGATCCTCAACCACGACAGCGCGATCGCGGCCGCCGCCTCCCGGATGGCCTCGGCCGCCGGGAGCCGGCCGCTGATCGAGATGGGCGCGCGGCGCACCCACGAACTGGCGGCGGTGGCCGCCTCGCGGGCGGCGTACGTCGGCGGCTTCACCTCCACCTCGGACCTGGCGGCCGGCTTCCGCTACGGGATCCCGACGGTCGGCACGAGCGCGCACGCCTTCACCCTGGTCCACGACAGCGAACGGGACGCCTTCACGGCGCAGGTCGCCTCCCTGGGCGCCGGGACCACGCTGCTGGTGGACACCTACGACGTCGCCGAGGCGGTCCGTACGGCCGTGGACGTCGCGGGGACGGGGCTGGGCGCGGTCCGCATCGACTCCGGGGACCTGCTGCTCGTGGCGCACCGGGTGCGCCAGCAGCTCGACGAGCTGGGCGCGACGGACACCCGGATCGTGGTCACCTCCGACCTGGACGAGTACGCCATCGCCTCCCTGGCGGCGGCGCCGGTGGACGCCTACGGGGTGGGCACCCAGCTGGTCACGGGCAGCGGGCACCCGACGTGCTCGATGGTCTACAAGCTGGTCGCGCGGGCGACCTCGGCGGATCCGAAGGCCCCGCTGGTGCCCGTCGCGAAGAAGTCCTCGGGCGGCAAGACGTCCATCGGCGGGCGCAAGTGGGCCGCGCGACGGGCGGACGCGGAGGGCGTCGCCGAGGCGGAGGTCGTGGGCACGGGCCCGGTGCCGGCCGCGCTGGCGGACGCGCAGCTGCTCACGCAGCTGGTCAAGGCGGGCGAGGTGGTGGCCCGCGAGCCCCTGGAGGCGGCCCGTGACCGCCACCGCGAGGCCCGCGCCGGGCTGCCGCTCTCCGCGACGCAGCTGTCGCGCGGCGAGCCGGTGATCCCGACCGAGTACGTCTAGGTCGTCTCTTTCGGATCTTGCCGGTCAAGCCAGCGTCGTCCGGCGCCGTGCATCGCAAGGCGGAGAGGCTCCCGAGTACTGGACGTACTCGGGTGCCTCGACAACGCGGCGAGGCGCGGTGCCGGGCGGCAGGGGGCACCTCCCGGCCCCCTGGGGCTGGGGGAGGGCCAGGCAAGATCCGGAAGAGACGGCCTGGACACGATCCGGTCGTCCGGCCGCGCCCCGCGCCGGGCGCGGAGCGGCCGGGGCCGGCCGGCGGTTTCGGGGTGGGGCGGGGCGGGGCAAGAGCCCGCGCAGTGGCGGACGTGGACCTCGACGCCCACGACGCCCGCGACCACCTCGACCGCCCCGACACCCTCGACAACGCAAGGACACCCGACATGCACCGCGCACTGATCGTCGTCGACGTACAGAACGACTTCTGCGAGGGCGGCAGCCTCGCGGTCACCGGAGGGGCCGACGTCGCCGCCGCGATCACCGAGCTGATCGGCCAGGCCACCGCCGGGTACCGGCACGTCGTCGCCACCCGCGACCACCACATCGACCCCGGTGCGCACTTCGCGCGCCCGCCGGCCGAGCCGGACTACGAGACCTCCTGGCCGGTGCACTGCGTCGCCGGCACCGAGGGCGTGGGCTTCCACCCGAACTTCGCCCCCGCCGTGGCCTCGGGCGCGGTGGCCGCCGTCTTCGACAAGGGCGCCTACGAGGCCGCGTACAGCGGGTTCGAGGGCGCCGACGAGAACGGCGAGGGGCTCACGGCGTGGCTGCGCGAGCGGCACGTGAGCGAGGTCGACGTGGTCGGCATCGCCACCGACCACTGTGTCAAGGCCACGGCCCTCGACGCCGCCCGCGCCGGTTTCGCCACCCGCGTCCTGCTGGACCTGACGGCCGCCGTGGCCCCGCACACCACCGAGAAGGCCCTCGCGGACCTGGAGGCGGCGGGCGTGACCCTGGTCGGCTCCCTGCGCCCGTAGCGGCGCCCACAGCGGCGCCACGGGCGCCCCGGGCGCCGTCGCGCGCCGCCGGGCGCCCTCCGGGGCCGCCCGGGCGCCCCTACGTCCCCAGGAGGGCGCGGATGGGGTGCCAGAGCTCGCTCGCGCGGTCGGGGGCGGTCCGCCACAGGAGGCCGTCGGGGTGGTGCAGGACGGCGGTCACCTCGTCCGGCGTGGGCGGCTGGGCGTTGCCCCGCAGGTACACGGCCCGCATCCCGAGGTTCCGCAGCCTGGTCAGGGCGCGGGCCCGGTTCGCGGCGTGCACGAGCACGCGGACGTTTCCGCCCTCACCGGACGGCCTCGGCAGCGTGAGCGCGACCACCACGCTGCCGCCCGGCAATCTGACGAAACCGCCACCTGGCATGATCTTCAGCTCCCCCGTCAATAAGAAAACTCGCACCCGCATCTAAACGCGATCGGCCGCCGCCCGCTAGAGGGCGACGGCCGATCACGCTTTGACCTGCGGTTTTGAGTACTACTTGACCGAAGGGCCGACCTCGATCGTCATTTCGAGACCGTCGTAGGTCTCCTTGGCGATCTTGATCTTGGTGTTGGTGTCAGTGACCTTCACCGAGCCGGTCGGGTTCTCCTCGTACCAGTACTTGCCCTTGTGGTCGTCGAAGACCAGCTGCGCCGGCTTCGGCTTCAGGAAGAGCGACTCACCGTTCTTGTGCAGGGTGAAGGCGTCCGTCGAGTACGCGCTGAAGGTGGCGTCGTACGGCTGGATCTTGTTGCGCAGCAGGGTGCCGTCCGACCACTTCATCGGCTTGGCGTTCGCGTCGATCGGCAGGATCAGACCCGAACCCGGGTGCTGGCTGGTGTTGTTGTCCTTCTGGGACCGGTCCCACAGCCAGATCAGCAGACCGTCCTGGTAGGGGTAGTGCTCGACCCAGCCCGGCTTGCTGTTGGCCCAACCGAAGTTGTACGGGCCCACCTTGAGGGTGCGGTCGTAGGAGACGTAGCGACGGTTCTCCGCGATGTAGTACTGCGGGTACTCGTTGGTGAAGCCGGCGCCGATGCGGGAGAAGCCCTTGCCGGTCCAGCCGTTGTCGCCGTTCTCGGCGCCGTCGGTGAAGACGGTGGCACCGTCCGCGGTGATGGAGAGGGCGTCACCGGTGAAGCCCTTGCCGCCCGCGCCGCCGTCGGTCTGGTAGCGGAAGCGGAGGTCGACCTTCTTGCCCGCGTAGGCGTCGAGCGGGAAGTTCAGCGACTTCCAGGCGCCGGAGACGCCGGTCAGCGACGGGCTGCCGGAGGCGTCGGCCGGGATGGCCTGGCCGTCGGCGGTGCCGGCGAGCGGGGTCCAGGTGGCGCCGCCGTCGGTGGACACCTCGGTGTAGAGGTAGTCGTAGTCGGCCTCGATGTCCCACCAGCCCTTGAGCGACAGGGCGGCGGACTTCTTGCCGGTCAGGTCGACCGTGCGGGTCAGGGTGTTCTTGAGGTCGTCACCCATGTTGCTCCACCACTGCGAGGAACCCTCGGCGGGGGCGACGATGTCGGTGGTGACCTTCTTCTTGGGCAGCTCGACGACCAGCGCCTGCTTGTCCTTGGTGTTGTACTCGGCGACGCCCAGCTTGTGGGTGGACTTCGTCGCGGCCTTGGCCTTGTCGTAGTTCAGCCAGCCCAGCTGGAGCTTGTCCCAGGCGGTCATGTCGCCCGGGAGGTCGCCTATGGAGTCCTTGCCCTCGCCGAGCCAGGAGCCCGCCGACATCAGGGACCAGAAGCCGACCGAGTTGTCGCCGCCACCGGAGGTGTCGTAGAGGTCCGGCAGACCGAGGTCGTGGCCGTACTCGTGCGCGAAGACGCCGAGGCCGCCGTTCTCCGGCTGCATCGTGTAGTCGCCGACCCAGATGCCGGTGTTGCCGATCTGGGTGCCGCCGGCCTTGTTGTTCGCCGGGCCGGTCTTGCCCGCGTCGGTGCCGTAGGCGTACCACCGGTGCGCCCACAGGGCCGAGGTGCCCTGCACGCCGCCGCCGGCCGACTCGTCCTCGCCCGCGTGGACGATCTGGAAGTGGTCGATGTAGCCGTCGGGCTCGTTGAAGTTGCCGTCGTTGTCGAAGTCGTTGCGGTCCCACTGGTCGTACTGCGCCAGCGTGGCCTTGATCTGCTCGTCGGTCTTGCCGGCCTTCTTCTGGGCCTCCGTCCACGCGGTGACGCCGTCGCGGACGGTGTCCCACACGTTGGAGCAGTTGGTCTGGCCGCAGTAGTTGGATCCGTAACGGCCCTCGTTGTACGGGACCTTGACCCAGTCGGAGACCTCGCCCTCGACCGAGTAGCGACCCGAGGAGGTCTTCTCGTAGTAGGTCTTCAGCGATTCCTTGCCGTTGCCGGTACCGAAGTACAGGTCCTGGAAGTACTGGCGGCTGAAGTCCTTGCGCCAGGCGGTGCTGTTGTTCTGCGCGCGGTCCGGCTGCGCGATCTGGTTGTGCAGCGGACCGGGGGTGCCCCCGTACTTCGGGACCTCCGGCTTGGGGCCGGGGCCGTCCGGGTCGAACATGGTCGTGTTGTCGACCTGGTCGCCGAACTCGACGAGGATCGTGAAGATCTTGTCGGTCTTCTCGCGGCCGAGCTCGACGTACTTCTTGTCGTCGAGCTTGACGACCTTCGAGGCCCCGCGCTGCTCGACGTTCTTCTTGCCCGAGAGCACCTGGTCGAGGGCGGCCTCGCGCTGCTGCGCCTGCTGCTTGCTGAACGGACCTTCGAGGTCGTGCTTGACCTTCTCCTTCGAGGGAGCGGTCGGGTCCTGCCGGTCGACGGCCGGGGCGCCACCCCAACTGGTGTCGGCCTGGGCCGTGGTGATGAAGGCTCCGGAAGCAGCCGTCGCGGCCATCGTCACGCCGACGGCCGCCGTGCGCAGGGCACGCCTTCTGGCGGAGTTGCTGGTCACTTGATGTCGTTCCCCTCCCGCGGCCGCAACGTAGGTCGGAACGTCTCCATAGGAGCGGGGGGTTCCGCGCGGCGCGCGTCTCAAGTGACGACATTTGACCGGAGAGTCTAAAGAAAAGACAGACCTTGACTTCTTCCTTACAACTGCACTATGCGGTCAGGGAGTTCCGCTATTCGGACGTTCCCCCGTCTTACGGTCCCATCCGGGGCGAACGGTCCACGATCCGGGACGGCCGCCGTCCGGCAGCGGGCGCGCGTGACCCCCGTGCGCCCCCCCGTGCACCGGCACCGTGGGTGAGGTCACGCTTACCTCCGGTCCCCGCCGGGCATCGAACCCTGAGGGTCACTCGACGCGCGCCCGTCGAGCCGGCTCCCCCTCGCCGCCTCCGAGGACGGAAAACGTCATGCCGCGTCCGACTGCCGCACAGCTCGCCTACGGCTCCGCCACCGTCATCGTGTCCACCATCGCCATGCTGCTGCTCTCGCAGACCAGCACGGGGATCGGGGTCGCGGTCATCTCGGCCGCCGCGCTCGCCCTCGGCCTGCTGGTGGCGCTCACGGTGCCCCTGCCGCGCCGCCGCGGCCGCCACGCCCGCGGCGCGGCCCGCCCGGACCGGGCCCCGACCACGGCCCCCGCGACGGGTACCGCGTCGGATTCCGCGACGGGCGCCCCCGACGCGGCCCGGGTGCCGCAGCCGCGGACGGCGGGCACCGAACACCCCGTCCACCACTGATCGCGCGGCGCCGCCCCCACCGCGCCGGCGTCCCACCGGAACAACGCGGCGGGCGGCCGACCCCCGGGGGGACGGCCGCCCGCGCGTCGCGGCGTACGGGGACTCAGGTGACCTTGACCACCACGGTCTTGGCCACCTTGTCGTGCAGGGCCTGCCGGTACGGCTTGTCGACGAGCATCGACACGATCAACGCGAGCGGCCACAGGCAGAAGCAGCACACCAGCGTCGGCACCCACAGGACGGCGGCCCGCCCGAGCGCCGGGTTGGAGGGGGGCACGCTGCCGTCGTTGAGCATCGCCACGCGCAGCCCCATGGCCCGCTTGCCGACGGTCTGGCCGCTCTTCTTGGTGAACCACCAGTCGTAGCCCACGTACGCGACGATCGAGATCAGCGTCCACAGCAGACCGGTACCGCCGTACGACTTGGTGATGACCTCGGTGACGTCCTCGCCCTTGTCGGTGTCGATCACGTATCGACCGCTGTTGAACGGCAGTTGGATCAGGTACAGGGGCACGCCGACGATCAGCACGTCGATGACGCGGGCGGCCAGCCGGCGGCCGAAGTCGGCCAGCGGCGGCATCCCGGCGAGCGGGTCCGGCATCCCGTAGCCACCCCCTCCGCCGCCGTACGGGGGCGGCGGAGGGGGATAGCCACCGCCGGGGGGCGGGGGCGGCGGAGGGGGGTAACCGCCGCCCCCGGGGGGCGGGGGCGGCGAACCGTACGGCGAACCGCCCGACGGAGGCGTCGGTTCCTGGGGCTTCTTGAGGAACGGGTCGTCCTCGGGCTGCCGGCCCGGCGGCGGCTGGTCGGTGCTCATGGCCCGAGTCGAACCCGGGCCCGCGCACCGCGCAACGGGACGCGGTCCGTTCGGGGGACCGGCCCGTCAGGCCGGTTCAGCGGGACACGTAGGTACCGGCGGCGCGGTCGTGCCAGGCCCGCCGGCGCGGCCGGTCCAGCAGGCAGGCGAGGCTCCCGGGCAGGCCGAGGAGGGCGTACGTCGCCCAGCGCAGCAGGGACCGGCCGAAGCCGGGCGGGCGCAGGGTGGCGGCGGACAGGACCCGCACCCCGAACAGCTTCTTGCCCGGGGTGCGGCCCCAGCGGGCGGTGGGCAGGACCTCGTAGCAGACCGCGAAGAGCAGCAGGACGCCGAGCAGCAGGCCGAGGTGGCCGGCGGTGGTGGCGTCGAGCAGCCACACGGTGGTGGTCCGTCCGCTCCCCCGGGCGGCCTCCACCTTGGCCCGGACGTGCTCCGTCACGCGGGGTACGAGCGGCAGCGCGGTGGCGACGGCCACCCCGGCGAGGACCGCGCAGTCCACCGTCCGGGCCAGGAGACGGCGGCCGAGCCCGGCGGGGCGCACGGCCCGCTCCGCCATCCGTTCGAAGACGGCCCGGGTGGCCTCGGGCCGCCGCTCGGGCGCGGGCTCGGGGGCGACCTCGGCGGGCTCGGGAGCGGGGGCGCCGGCGGCGGGGCGGGGACGGGCGGGGGCGGGGGCGGCCGCGGCCGCCGGGGCGGCGGGCTCGGGCTCGGGGGCGCGGACCGGTGACGGGGCCGGTGCGGGATCGGGGACCGGGCGCGGGGCCGGTGCGGGGGTCCGGACCGGGGCCGGTGCGGGGGTCCGGACCGGGGCCGGTGCGGCCGGCGGGGCCGGGGAGGGGGTCGCCGTGGCGGCGGGGGTGGCCTCCGGCCAGGCGGCGGTGAGGCCGGTGCGGCCGCCGCCGCCCCCGGGGGCGTCGGGCCAGGCGGGCGGCCGGGCGGACAGGATGCCGATGCTCTCGACCGGGGCCGGGGTGACGGGGGTGGGGGCGACGGCGGCGGGGGCCGCGACGGCCGGCGCGGGTGCGGCGGGAGCCGGCGCGGGCGGGAAGGGCGTGACCGGAGCGGGCGCGGGCGGGAAGGACGCGGCCGGGGCCACCGGGGCGGGCGACGCGGGGGCGGGCGCGGCCTGCGCCGGGAGGCGCCGCGCGGCCGCGTGGGCGGGCGGGGCGGCGTGGGCGCCCGCGGCGGCCGTCGCGGGGCGGGCCAGGGAGATCCCGCCGGGGCGCGCCTCGGCTTCCGCCGGACCGCCCCAGGACACCCGCGCGTCGCGGGGCCCGCCGAAGCCCATCTGGTGGACGGGGTCGACCTGCCAGCCCGCCGCCCCGGCCGCCGGCTCCGCCCGGTGCTCGCGGGCCCTCTCGCGCACCCGCTCCGGCCCGTACGCCGAGCCGGGGTCGGGCAGCGGCTCGGTCACGGAGGTCTGGTCCAGGAACACCGGCCCCGTCTCGTCCGCGGGCGCGGCGGGGCGGCTCGTACCCGGAACCCACGCGGCGCCGTTCCAGTACCGGACGTACCCGGGGATGGACGGATCGGGGTAGTAGCCCTCGCGGGCCGCGTGCTCGCCGTCACCAGGGGAGGCCGTCAATGTCCCCAACTCCGATCGTGGCTTGAGGCTTGTGCAGGGGAGGACCCAAGGGGAGGACCATAGCCAAGAACCCCCTCCCGACAGGTCCGGTAACGGGAGATTCCAAGCCTTCGGGCGAACCTCACCCCGCTGCGGTCGCCCTTCACCCCATCGGTCTGCTTTCGGTCAACCGAAAGATTTCGGCCAACCTCGATCCGTTGCCCGAAGTCGCGTCATATCCGGGCGGGGCGGCGCTCTCTTCGGGTGCGGGGCGCGATCCGACCCCGCGCACGGAACCGAACGCACCGAAGTGAGGCCGTCATGCACCACCCCGTCATCGAGCGCGAGCTGGAACTGAAGCTGGTCCTGTCCCCCGAGCGCAGCGTCCCCGTCCCCGCGAAACTGCTCTACCTCACCGACGACCCGTACGCCGTGCACGTCACCTTCCACACCGGCTCCAGCACCCCGGTGAACTGGACCTTCGCCCGCGAACTGCTCGTCGAGGGGGTGTTCCGCCCATGCGGGCACGGAGACGTCCGGATCTGGCCCACGAAGATCGACAACCAGTCGGTCCTGTGCATGGCGCTCAGCTCCCCGGACGGGGACGCGCTGCTGGAGGCCCCGGCCGGCTCGGTGTCGGCCTGGTTGGAGCGCACCTTGCGCGTGGTGCCGCCCGGGACCGAGGCCGAGCGGCTCGGCCTGGACGCGGCCCTGGCCGAACTGCTCACCCCGACCCCGGCCGACGAGCTGTGGCTGCGCGACCCGTGGCCCTCGGACGAGTCCGCGGACGGCGACCTGTGATGCGCGACGCCGAGACGAGCCCGACGCCTCCCCGCCCGGACGTGGACCCGGCGCCCGGGCACCCGGCCGACACCGAACGCCCGACGGACCACCCGACGTCGGGCGACCCGGCCGGGCCGCCCCCTCCCCCGCCGACCCCGCCGATCCCGCCGACCCGGCCGACCCGGTCGTCGGCGCCGACGCCGACCCCGCCGCCGCCGGCCGACTCAGAAGAGCTTGCCCGGGTTCAACAGCCCGAGCGGGTCGAAGGTCCGCTTGACGGCGCGCTGCATCTCCAGTCCCACCGGCCCGAGTTCGCGCGCCAGCCAGTCCTTCTTCAAGACCCCGACCCCGTGTTCGCCGGTGATGGTCCCGCCGAGTTCCAGACCGAGGGCCATGATGGCGTCGAAGGACTCCCGGGCCCGCCGCGTCTCGTCCTCGTCCGCGGGGTCGAAGCAGACGACCGGGTGGGTGTTCCCGTCCCCCGCGTGCGCGCAGACGCCGATGAGGAGGTCGTACTCCCGCGCGATCGCGGCCGTCCCGTCCATCATCTCGGCGAGCCGCGACCGGGGCACGCAGACGTCGTCGATCATCGTCGCGGGGCGCAGGGCCTCCAGCGCGGTCAGGGACATCCGGCGGGCCTGGAGCAGCAGTTCGGACTCCGCCTCGTCCTCGGCGGGTACGACGGCGGTGGCCCCGGCCGCCGCGCACAGCTCCCCGACGGCGGCGAGTTCGGCGGGCGCGTGCGGGGTGTCGAACGCGGCCAGCAGCAGGGCCTCCGTGCTCTCGGGCAGCCCCATCTTCCCGAGGGCGTTGACGGCGCGGACGGTCGTACGGTCCATGAGCTCCAGCAGCGAGGGCGCCAGCCCCGCCTCCATGACGGCGCACACGGCCGCGCAGGCGGCGGCGACGGAGGGGAACTCGGCGGCCAGCGCGAGCTGCCGGGGCGGGGCGGGCTTCAGCGCCAGCACGGCGCCCACGACCACGCCGAGGCTGCCCTCGGACCCCACGAACAGCCGGGTGAGGTCATATCCGGCGACGCCCTTGGCGGTACGGCGCCCCGTGCGCAGCAGCCGTCCGTCGGCCAGCACCACGTCGAGGCCGAGCACGTACTCGGCGGTGACCCCGTACTTGACGCAGCACAGGCCGCCCGAGGCCGTGCCGATGTTGCCGCCGATCGTGCACTGCTCCCAGCTGGAGGGGTCGGGCGGGTAGTACAGGCCCCGTTCGGCGACGGCGCGCGACAGCACGGCGTTGACCACGCCCGGTTCGACGACGGCGATCCGGTCGACGGTGTCGATCTCCAGGATCCGGTCCATCTTCACGAGCGAGAGGACGACGCACCCGTCGGTGGCGTTGGCGGCCCCCGACAGGCCCGTACGGGCGCCCTGGGGGACGACGGGGACGCGTAGGGCGGTCGCGGTGCGCAGGACGTGTCGGACCTGCTCCACGGTGCGGGGCAGGACGACGGCGGCCGGGGTTCCGGCGGCGCAGAAGCCGGCCATGTCGCGGGCGTAGGAGGCGGTCACCGCGGGGTCGGTGAGGACCGCCTCCGCCGGCACGCCCGCGCGCAGTCGCGCGAGGAGTTCCCCGACGGGTGCGGGGAGGGTGGGGGGTGCTTCGTCCACGGGGGTGTCCACGGAGTCATCCATGGGGCCAGGGTGGCAGCCGGGGCCATCGGTGTGAACACGGCCGCCGGCGGGTTCGGACACCTCGGCGGTCTCTTCATATTGACGCACAGTGAGCGCATGGACGGATTCGACGAGCAAGCGCAGCAGCCCGCGCCGCCCGTGACCTTCACCGGCCGCAAGACGGTCGTGGCGGCCGCGGTGGCGGTGGTCCTGATCGCCGGGGCCCTGCTGATCCGCCCGGCCCGTACGGGCGACGACGCGCGCCCGCCGGGGCCGAGCGAACGGGCCGCGTCGGCGGTGGGGCTCGGCGCCCCGGCGGCGGCGGTGGACGTGACGGCGTTGGTGGCGGACCGGGAGAAGTGGGTCGCCGGGCATCCGGACGACGACGCCTCGTGGGCGGTCCTCGGATCGGCGTACCTGGAACAGGCGCGGCGCACGGCCGATTCGGGCTGGTACCCGAAGGCGGAGAAGGCGCTGAAGCGGTCGCTGGAGGTCCGGCCCGCCGAGAAGGGCAACTTCGACGCGATGACGGGCATGGGCGCGTTGGCCAACGCCCGTCGGGACTTCGGCACCGGGAAGAAGTGGGGCGAGCTGGTACGGGCGCAGGCGCCGCGGCGCTGGACGGCGTACCCGGTCCTGGTGGACGCGTACGCGGGTCTGGGCGACTACAAGGCCGCGCAGTCCACGATGGAGCGCCTGATGGAGCTCCGGCCGGGTCTGGCGGCCCATCTGAGGGCCGCGCAGGTCTACCGGGACCGGGGGTGGCGCGAGGACGCGGTGGTCTCCCTGGAGCACGCGGCGGGCGCGGCCCGCTCGCCGGCGGAGAAGGCGTACGTGTTGTTCCGGCTCGGGGAGCTGTCCTTCGAGCGCGGGGAGACCTCGGAGGCGCTGACCCAGTACGAGGCCGCGCTGCGCACGGACCCGGCGCAGGCCGAGGCCCTGGGCGGGCGGGCCCGCGCGCTGGCCGGGCTGGGGCGCGGCGGGGAGGCCGTACGGGACTACCGGCTGGCGCTGGGCCGGGCGGCGGAGCCGCGCCTGGCTCTGGAACTGGGCGAGCTGCTGGAGTCGTTGGGGCGGGAGGCGGAGGCCCGGGCCCCGTACGAGCGGCTAGCGGTGCTGGCGGCGCGGGGCGGGCGCGACGGGGTCGACGAATCGGTGGTGCTGGGCCTGTACGAGGCGGACCACGGGGATCCGGGCGGGGCGGTGCGCCGCCTGTCGGCGGAGTGGACGCGGCACCGGAACGTGCAGGTGGCCGACGCCCTCGGGTGGGCGCTGCACAAGGCCGGGGACGACGCCTCGGCGTTGGAGTACGCGAAGAAGGCCACGGAGCAGGGGCTGCGGAACGCGGAGTTCTCCTACCACCGGGCGGTGATCGAGCGGAGCCTCGGCGACGAGGCGGCGGCCCGGCGCCACCTCCAGGAGACGCTGCGGACCAATCCGCGCTTCTCGCCGGTGCGGGCGCCGCTCGCGAAGGCGGCCCTGGAGTCCATCGGGCAGCCGGCGGCGGGCGGACCGGAGCACATGAGGCCGACCACTCCGTGGACCCCGCCGGAGATGCCCCGGGCGAACCCCCGGCCGAAGCCGAAGCCGAAGCCGGCCCCGGAACCGAAGCGGGAGTCGGAGGCGAAGCCGGAACCGAAGCGGGAGCCCGCCGCGCAGCCCCCGAAGGACGGCGCGACGGCCACGGCGGGCACGGCGGGCGCGAAGCCCGCGGCGACGGGCTGAGCGCGGCGACGGGCTGAGCGCGGCCACGGCACGGGGCCGGCCGGGGACCGGGGGCCGTCCCCTCCGGCGGTCCCCGGTCCCGGCCGGCGCCCCGTACGCGCGCACGCCGATGCCCCCGGCACCCGTCAGGGCTCCGGGGGCGTCCGCGCCGTGCGGCTAGAGGTTGCCGCGCTTGTCCTGCTCGCGCTCGATCGCCTCGAACAGGGCCTTGAAGTTGCCCTTGCCGAAGCCCATCGACCCGTGGCGCTCGATGATCTCGAAGAAGACGGTCGGCTTGTCCTGGACCGGCTTGGTGAAGATCTGGAGCAGGTAGCCGTCCTCGTCGCGGTCGGCGAGGATCTTCAGCTCGCGCAGCTCGTCGATCGGGACGCGGGTGTCGCCGACCCACTCGCCGAGGGTGTCGTAGTAGGTGTCCGGCACGGACAGGAACTGCACGCCGGCGGCGCGCATGGTGCGCACGGTCGCGACGATGTCGTTCGAGGCGAGCGCGATGTGCTGCACGCCCGGTCCGTTGTAGAACTCCAGGTACTCGTCGATCTGCGACTTCTTCTTCGCGATCGCCGGCTCGTTGATCGGGAACTTCACCTTCTTGGTGCCGTCCGCGACGACCTTCGACATCAGCGCCGAGTACTCGGTCGCGATGTCGTCGCCGACGAACTCCTTCATGTTGGTGAAGCCCATGACCTTGTTGTAGAACGCGACCCACTCGTTCATGCGGCCGAGCTCGACGTTGCCCACGCAGTGGTCGATGGCCTGGAAGGTGCGCTTGGCGGGCGGCGCCACGATCGGGTCGACGGCCACGTAGCCCGGCAGGTAGGGGCCGTCGTAGTCGCCGCGCTCGACGAGGGTGTGGCGGGTCTGGCCGTAGGTGGCGATGGCCGCCAGGACGACCGAGCCGTTCTCGTCCTTGACCTCGTACGGCTCGTCCAGGCCGCGCGCGCCCTGCTCGACGGCGTAGGCGTACGCCGCGCGGACGTCCGGGACCTCGATCGCCAGGTCGATCACGCCGTCGCCGTGTTCGGCGACGTGCTCGGCGATGAAGCGGCCGTGGTCCGTCGTCGGCTTGATGACCGAGGTGAGGACGAAGCGCGCGGAGCCGTTCGTGAGGACGTAGCTGGCCGTCTCGCGGCTGCCGTTCTCCGGTCCGGAGTAGGCGACGAGCTTCATGCCGAAGGCCGTGGAGTAGTAGTGCGCGGCCTGCTTGGCGTTGCCCACGGCGAAGACGACCGCGTCCATGCCCTTCACGGGGAAGGGGTCGGCGTCACGCGCGGTCTGCGGGGTGGTTTCGAGGTTCGCCAGAGACTCAGTCATGAGCGCAGAGTCCCGCCCTTCCACAAGCTGCGCAATAGTTTCCATTTCCGCTGTACAGAATGACCAGCACTGGCGCAGGATGACTGAGAGATCTGTGCAGTATGACCAGCCATTCCAGGGAAGGTACGGGTACCCCGCGCATGGGCATCGACGAACTCGACGGCCGGCTCATCGTCCTGTTGGCGCGCGAGCCCCGGATCGGGGTCCTGGAGGCCTCGCGCCGGCTCGGGGTGGCGCGCGGCACGGTGCAGGCCCGGCTGGACCGGCTCCAGTCGAACGGGGTGATCCGCGGCTTCGGCCCGCAGGTGGACCCGACGGCCCTGGGCTATCCGGTGACGGCCTTCGCCACCCTGGAGATCAAACAGGGGCAGGGGGCGGACGTACGGGCGCACCTCGACGGGGTGCCGGAGGTGCTGGAGCTGCACACCACCACGGGGCACGGGGACATGCTCTGCCGACTCGTGGCGCGGTCCAACGCGGACCTCCAGCGGGTGATCGACCGGGTGGTCGGCTTCGAGGGGATCGTGCGCGCCTCGACGGCGATCGTCATGGAGAACCCGGTCCCCCTGCGGATCATCCCCCTGGTGGAACAGGCGGCCGGGGACCGCTGAGTCCGGGCCCGCCGGGCCCGGACCCGGTCAGCAGGTCGGGACGGTGCCGCCTCGGTTCAACGCCCGCAGGGAGTTCACGGCGTCCGTCAGGGTCGTGACGGGGATCAGCCGCAGGCCCTCGGGCAGGTCGGTGCGGGCGTCGGAGCACTCGTCCATCGGCACGAGGAAGACGGTCGCCCCGTCGCGGTGCGCGGCCTGCGTCTTCAGCGCGACGCCGCCCACCGCGCCGACCCGGCCGTCGGCGGCGATGGTCCCCGTACCGGCGATGTTGCGCCCGCCCGTGAGGTCGCCGCCGCTGCCGTCGCCGTCGAGCTTGTCGATGATGCCGAGGGAGAAGAGGAGTCCGGCGCTGGGGCCGCCGACGTCGGCGAGGTTCAGCGCGACCTTGACGTCCTTCGGGTCCTTGCGGAGGTATCCGAGCGCGGCCTCGGCGGCGTCCGACTGGGACCTGGTCATCTCCTCCAGGTTGTGTTCCTCGATCTCCCGGTCGCTCCCGCCGGAGGGGTAGACGGCCTCCTTGGGCATGACCGCCCGGCTGCCGTCGAACCAGTGGTCGAGGAGTTGCGGCAGCCGCACCGTGGAGGACGGGCCGGTGGCCTGGATGGTCGTCATCCGCAGTTGGCCCTTCGTCTCCCGGGTGGGGGCGCCGGTGACGACGATGACGGGTTTGCCGTCCTTCGCCCCGAGCACGTCGGCCGTGAGTCCGGGCTGCGCGATCACGAAGGGCAGCGGTGCGAGGGCGGCGACGGCGAACAGGCCGAGCAGGGGCGCGGCGCAGACGGCCAGGGCGGCGGGACGCGGCAGACGTGTGAGGCGAGAGAGCACCCCGCCAATCTACCGACCCGCGCCGCCCGGCCCGCCTCAGCGCAGTGCGTCGGCGACCTCGCGCGCCGCGTCGACCACGCGCGGGCCGACGCGTTCGGGCACGGCGTCGGCCAGCATGACCACGCCGACGCTGCCCTCCAGGCCGGTGATCCCGACGAGCGGGGCGGCGGCGCCGCTGGCGCCCGCTTCGAGTTCCCCGTGGGTCAGCGTGTACCCGGGGTCGATGAGCGTGCCCTGGCGGGCGGCGAGGATGGCCCGGCCGGCCGCGCCGCGGTCCAGCGGGTGGCGGAAGCCGGCCCGGTAGGCGACGTGGTAGTCGGTCCAGGTGGGCTCCACGACGGCGACGGCGAGCGCCTCGGAGCCGTCCACGAGGGTCAGGTGCGCGGTGGCGCCTATGTCCTCGGCGAGCGAGCGCAGCGCGGGCAGCGCGGCTTCGCGCACCAGCGGGTGGACCTGTCGGCCCAGCCGCAGCACGCCGAGGCCGACCCGGGCCCGGCCGCCGAGGTCGCGGCGGACCAGGGCGTGCTGTTCCAGGGTGGCGAGCAACCGGTAGACGACGGTGCGGTTCACACCGAGACGGTTGGACAGCTCGGTGACGGTCAGACCGTGGTCGGTGTCGGCGAGCAGCTTGAGGACTCTGAGTCCTCGGTCGAGAGTCTGGGAGGTCTCCGCGGTCACGACGCCTCTCCCTCTGTGTATGTGGGCGGCGGTGACTCTCACGAGGCGGAGCGCTGCCGGTCCCTCGGCGACGCACGGAGAGGCCGCCGGTAGCGGCCATGGCACCGGCTGCGCTCCCGCGGCGGCGCTGCCACGGGGCGTTCGATGCGGGGACAGTAGCGAGCGGGTCCGCTCAGCGGAAGGCCTCGTCCAGAATCCGGGCGCCTACTGCCGGTTTGTGCGCGTTTCCGCGCGCGCATGTGTCAATTCGTAATCTCCCCGGGCCGAAAATCGCTTTACACGCCCATTACTCTGATCGTGTTCAAAAAGACGTTGGGGGTGGGCGGAAGGCGGCTACAGCCGCCCGAAGCACACGTAGGGGAGAGAAGTACAAGTGAAGCTGAAGCGCATGGCCGTCGTCGCCGCCGCCGCCGTGGTGGGCCCGACGGTCCTCATGGCCACGCCCGCGATGGCGGACGAGGTCCAGAACCCGGCGGTCACGACCCCGGACGCGGCTCCGAAGGAGGACGCCGCCCCGGTCGCCGAGGCGCCCGCGAAGGCCGAGACGCCCGCGAAGGTCGAGACCCCGGCGAAGGCCGAGACGCCCGCCGAGAAGCCCGCCGAGCAGGCCCCGGCCGAGAAGCCGGCCGCCGAGGAGCCGACCAAGGTGGAGACCCCGGGCGTGCAGACGCCGGTCGTCACCCCGCCGCTGGTGCCCCCGGTCTTCCCGGCGCCGGTCCCGGCCCCGAGCCCGGAGAAGGCCGCCTCGGACGCCAAGATCGCCGAGGAGGCCCTCGACGGCGCGGAGTGGGAGGCCAACGGCCCGAAGCTCACCCTCAAGGACGTCCCGTCCTCCTTCACGGCCGGCACCGGCTGGAAGGAGTTCACCCTGGTCGTGGACAACTCCGACGGTGAGGACCTGGAGGACTACAGCCTCGGTCTGAACCTGCTGACCCGCACGACCGAGTTCAAGCCGGGCCACATCTCCCTGGAGGTGTACCTGCCCGACGAGAACGGCAAGTGGGGCTGGTACCCGGTCGAGGCGGAGGGCGAGCAGGACGCCTTCGCGCTGGACTTCGGCCGCGGCTCCATCGAGAAGGGCGACAAGTTCGACCTCAAGCTGCGCCTGAAGTTCGCCAAGGACGCCCCCGGCACCGAGTTCGCGCTCGCCGCGGTCGGCTGGAGCAACGTCCAGGGCGAGGAGATCTTCTCCGACACCAACTTCGCCCGCGCCGTGCTGAAGAAGGCCGGCAGCGGCGGCAACAACGGCGGCGGTGGCAACACCGGTAACAACGGCAACACCGGTGGCGGCAACAACAACACCAAGCCGAACGGCGGCGGCACCACCACGCCGATCGTCGACAACAACGGCGACGGCACCGGCACGGGCACGGGTACCGGCACCCACACCGGCGGAGAGCTCGCCGAGACCGGTTCCGACGCCGCCACCACCTGGGCGCTCGGCGCCGGCGGTGTGGCCCTGGCCATGGGCGCCGCCCTGGTCGCCGGCACCGGCCGTCGTCGCCGCGTCACCTCCTGACCCACGCGGATACGAGAACGGGGTCCGCGCGCACCGCGCACGGACCCCGTTCCGTCCCGGCCTCGCCTACGGACGGGCCGGCGGGCTCACCGCATCCGGGTGGCCCACTCCTGCACCTTCTTGATCCGCTCCTTGAGCTGGCCCGCCGTCGCCTCCGCGCTCGGCGGCCCGCCGCACACCCGGCGCAGCTCGGTGTGGATCACCCCGTGCGGCTTGCCGCTCTGGTGGACGTACGCGCCCACCATCGTGTTCAGCGACTTGCGCAGCTCCAGCAGCTCCTTGTGCGACACCACGGGCCGCCGCTCGGCCGGCAGCTCCAGCAGGTCAGCCTGCTCGTCCGGCCTGCGCCGGCTGTGCGCGATCTGCCGCGACTGCCGCTTCTGGAGCAGCATCTGCACCTGGTCCGGCTCCAGCAGCCCGGGGATGCCGAGGTAGTCCTGCTCCTCCTCGCTGCCCGGGTGCGCCTGCATGCCGAACTCGGCGCCGTCGTAGAGGACCCGGTCGAAGACGGCGTCGGACTCCAGCGCCTCGAAGGACATCTGCTCGTCCTCGCCGGTGTCCTCGTCCTCCTGCCGGTTCGCCTCGTCCATCTCCTTCTCGGACTCGGCGTAGGGGTCCTCCTCGCCCTTCTTCTTCGGCTTGTCGAGGACGTGGTCGCGCTCGACCTCCATCTCGTTCGCGAAGCCGAGGAGGTAGGGGATCGTGGGAAGGAACACGGACGCGGTCTCACCTCGCCTGCGCGATCGCACGAAGCGGCCGACGGCCTGCGCGAAGAACAGCGGGGTCGAGATCGTCGTCGCGTACACGCCCACCGCGAGGCGGGGCACGTCGACGCCCTCGGACACCATGCGGACCGCGACCATCCATCGGTCGTTGTTCGCGCTGAAGGTGTCGATGTTCTTCGAGGCCCCGGTGTCGTCGGACAGGACGACGGTCGCCTTCGTGCCGGTGATCTCGCGGATCAGCTTGGCGTACGCGCGCGCCGCGTCCTGATCGGCGGCGATGACGAGCCCGCCCGCGTCGGGGATGCCCTTCCTGACCTCCGTGAGCCGCTGGTCGGCGGCGCGCAGCACGTTCGGCATCCAGTCGCCGCGCGGGTCGAGCGCGGTGCGCCAGGCCTGCGAGATGGCGTCCTTGGTCATCGGCTCGCCGAGGCGGGCCGCGATCTCGTCGCCCGCCTTGGTGCGCCAGCGCATGTTGCCGCTGTAGGACAGGAAGATCACGGGCCGCACGACGCCGTCGCCGAGCGCGTTCCCGTAGCCGTAGGTGTAGTCGGCGGAGGAACGGCGGATCCCGTCGTTGCCCTCCTCGTACGTGACGAAGGGGATCGGGTTGGTGTCGGACCGGAAGGGGGTGCCGGTCAGGGCCAGGCGCCGGGTGGCCGGGTCGAAGGCCTCCAGGCAGGCCTCGCCCCAGGACTTCGAGTCACCGGCGTGGTGGATCTCGTCGAGGATCACCAGGGTCTTGCGCTGCTCGCACCGGTTGCGGTGCAGCATCGGGCGGACGCCGACGCCCGCGTAGGTGACGGCGACCCCGTGGTAGTCCTTGCTCAGCGGCCCGGCGGAGTACTCCGGATCGAGCCGGATGCCTATGCGGGCGGCGGCTTCCGCCCACTGCTTCTTCAGGTGTTCGGTCGGCGCGACGACGGTCACCTGCTGGACCACGTGGTGGTGCAGCAGCCAGGACGCGAGGGTCAGCGCGAAGGTGGTCTTGCCGGCACCGGGGGTCGCGACCGCGAGGAAATCACGCGGCTGCGTCTCGATGTACCGGTTGAGGGCACCCTCCTGCCAGGCACGCAGCTTGCTGGCGGTGCCCCACGGCGCACGGCCGGGGAAGGCGGGTGAGAGGTGGTGGGAGGCGGTAGTAGTCACGGTCTCCGGTTCGTGCTCTCGGTGGCGGTCGTACGTAGGACAACCGGGCCACCTTACCGGCCCGGGCCCGCCCCCCGGCGAGGGACAGGCCCGTGACCTCGGCACGTGCGGCGAGCGTCACATGGAACCCAACCTCCGGGCGATCAAGGCCACATCGCCCTCACGACCGGCCGCGACGTCGATGACCAGCGCGTACGCGGCCTCCTGGTCCACCCCGCCGAGATCCACGCCGTTCACGGCCAGGAAAGTGGCGGCGGCGAGCCAGGCGGTGCGCTTGTTGCCGTCGACGAGGGGGTGGTTCGTGGCGATGGCGTGCAGCAGCGCGGCCGCCTGTTCGTAGAGGTCCGCGTAGGCCGGCGTCCCGTACATCCGGGCCCGCGGCCGGTGCACCGCCGACTCCAGCAGACCGGGCGCGCGCAGCTCGACGCTCTGGTCCAGGGCCAGGCAGGCGTGCCCGGCCAGGTCGAGGACCTCGGCGAGCGTGAGGTGGCGCACCGGGGCCGTGGCGCGGCTCACCGGCCGAGCCTCTCCAGGAGCGGGGCGTGCCGCAGCGCGAGCCGGGCCGCCTCGGCGGCCACCCGCTCGCGCTCGGCGCTCAGCAGGGCGCGCACGGCGTCCGCGGCGAGTTCCCGCGGGGTGCGGCCGGTGGCGTCGGCGAGGTCGGCGAGCCGGGAGAGCTCGTCCTCGGTGAGCGGGAGGTCGAAGGAGGTCATGGCCGGACCCTAGGCGAGGCCGACGACGTTCTCCTCCCCTTTACGCGGGCCCCGGACCCGCGCCCCGCAGCCGCGCCGCCCCGGCGGGGACCGGGTCCAGACGGCCGGCGATCCAGGCACCGGCCAGGGCGACGGCGGACATCGGGAGGAACACCGCCAGGAAGGCCGCCGGGTGCGAGGCCGCGGCGCCGCCCTCGGCCAGGGAGTGCCCGGCGCCGACGGCAGCCCCGCCGAGCGCGGCGAAGGCGGCCCCGACGCCGGCGAGCAGCACCACGTTGGCCAGCGCGTCGGAGATCTGGAGCGCGGCGGAGTTCGTGCCCGCCGCCTCGGGCGGGGACAGCTTCAGCAGCAGCACGCTGGTCGAGCCGATGACCAGGCCCATGCCGAGGCAGCCCACCGCCCAGGCCGGCGCCAGGAGCCACACCGGGACGGACTCGATCAGCACCGCCGGCGCCGCCGCGATGGCGAAGGCCACCATCACCATGCCGGCGACCATCAGCCGCTCCCGGTGGGGCGCCATCCGCCCCTGGGACTGCACCCAGGAGCCGAGCGCCCAGGTCACCCCGCCGAGCGCGAGCGAGAAGCCGGCCAGCGTCGGGCTCATGCCGCGCTGGGTGACCAGCATCAGCGGTACGAAGCTCTCCGCGCCGATGAACGACCCCGCCGCCACCCCGCGCAGCAGCACCACCGACGGCAGCCCGCGCCGGGCCAGGTAGGTGCCGCGCGGCAGCAGGCCCCGGACGGCGGGCACCAGCAGGGCCGCGCCGGCCAGCGCGGGCAGCAGGGACGGCCACCGCAGGTCCTGGGCGGCGTACTGGAGCAGCCCGGCGCCGGCGGAGATCCCGAGGGCGAGCCGGATGCGACGGCCGTCGAGGGCGGCGGCCGGGGCGTTCGGATCGACGGGGCCGGAGGCGGTCCGGCGTATCGCGGGCAGCGCCACGCACAGCGGCACGACGACCAGCGCCGGGATCCCGAGGAACACCCACCGCCAGCCGAGGTGCTCGGTGACCGTTCCGGCGGCGAGCGGTCCGACGATCGACGGCACCACCCAGCTCGCGGCGAAGGCCGCCATGATCGCGGGGCGCAGCCGTTCCTCGTAGGCGCGGCTGACCACCACGTAGAGGGCGACGATCACCAGGCCGCCGCCGAGGCCCTGCACGGCCCGGCCGAGGACGAAGACGCCCATCACCCCGGCGGTCCCGGAGCACACCAGTCCGGCGGCGAAGGCGGCGATCCCGACGGTGAGCGGGCGCAGCGGGCCCTGCCGGTCGGCCCACTGGCCGGACAGGACCATGCCGAAGAGGCTGGTCGTGTAGTAGGCGGAGAACCCGAAGGCGTACAGGCCGACCCCGTCGAGCTCGCGGGCCGCGACGGGCATGGCGGTGCCGACGGCGGTGGCCTCGAAGGCGATGAGGAAGACGACGGAGACGATCCCGATGCTGAGCGCCCGGTACGCCGCTCCCAGGATCCCGCTCCCGCTCGGGCCGCCGGGGGCGACCGAAGGGGCGGGGAGGGGCTTCTCGGGGGTCTCGGGCCCGCTCGGCACGCGGGGTTCAAGGGCGCTCATCGCCCCAGCGTAAGGTGCGTAGCCCGGGATCGACCCTGTCCGTTCGACGGAGATCGAGGGACCGGGGGACCTAGGTCCCCCCGCCGAGGACCCTCCACTGTGAACGCGGCGTGGCAGTCGCGTTGCGCCCCGCCCGCCCCCCTTCCCCACCCACCCGGGCGCCCGTACGTTCGTACTCGCACCACCCGCCACGGCCGTGTGCCCGAGTGGTTGAGGGACTCGCCTGCAAAGCGAGTTACGCCGGTTCGATTCCGGTCACGGCCTCCACACGACGATGGGGCCGCCCGGGGGATTCCCCCGGGCGGCCCCATCGTCGTGCCCGGCCCCGGCCGGGCGGGGCCGGGGCCGGGTCAGGCCTGGGGGGTGGGGTGGGGTGGGGCCACGGCGGCCGAGGGGCGGATCGGGATCCGGTTCACCGGGCGGCCCGTGGCGGCGCGGACCGCGGAGGCCACCGCGGCCGGGGTCGTCACGACCGGCACCGCGCTCGCCGCCTTCGCCCCGAACGGGGCCACCACGTCCCGCTCCTCGACGAGCCGCACGATCCGCACCGTCGGGGCGTCCAGCGACGTCGGCAGGGCGTAGCCCGTCAGGTCGGGGTGGCGCACCAGGCCGGAGACCGAGCGCAGGTTCTCCGTGAGGGCCGCGCCGACGCCCTGGGTGACGCCCGCCTCGATGCGGGCCTCCAGCTGCCGGGGGTTGAGGACGCGGCCGACGTCCTGGGCCACGGCCAGCTCCACGACCCGTACCGAGCCCAGTTCGATGTCGACGTCGACGACCGCGCGGATCGCGCAGAAGGCGAGGCCGACGAAGGCGTCGCCCTGGCCGTCCGCGTCCAGCGGCTCCGTCGGGTGGGGGCGGCACTGGGCCGTGGCCCAGAGCTCCTTGCCCTCTATCGCCTCCGCGACCGACATGGAGAAGGCCCCGTCGTAGGAGGTGATGCGGCCGTCCGCGATCTGCAGGAGTTCCGTGGACATGCCGAGCTTGGCGGCCATCGGCGTCAGCAGTTGCGTACGGACCATCTTGGCCGCCCGCTCGACCGCGCCGCCCGACACCCAGGTGTGCCGGCCGTGCGCGGAGGGGCCGGCCGGCGGCTGGTCGGTGTCGACGGGGGCCGTCGCCACCTCGTCCACGCCCAGGACCTCCTGGACGATCTGGCGGGCGAGGGTCGCGAAGCCCTGGCCGGTGTCGACGGCCGCGCAGATGACGGTGGCGGTGCCGCCGACGACCTTCACCGTGGCCGTGGAGACCTCGTCGGCGCCCTCCGCGCCGAGCATGTGGACCATGCCGACGCCGTAGCCGACGCCGCGCCGCACCGCGCCCGGTTCGCCCGCGCCCTCGGGGCCGCCGGGCAGCAGCCACTCCTCCTCCGGGGTGTCCTTGGGCAGGGAGGGCAGCGGGAAGTCCCGGACCGCCTGGAGCAGTTCGGCCACGGGGGCCGGGCAGGTGACGGTCTGGCCGGTGGGCAGCAGGTCGCCGGTGGCGAGGACGTTGCGCAGGCGCAGCTCCGCGCCGTCGATGCCGAGCGCCGCCGCGAGCTTGTCCATCTGGCCCTCGTAGGCCGCGCAGACCTGCATCGCGCCCTCGCCGCGCACGTGCCCCGACGGGGGGTTGTTCGTGCGCACGGCCCAGCCCTCGACGAAGGCGTGGGGGACGACGTACGGGCCGCAGGCGAAGGCGACCGCCGCCGCCAGGGACTCCGCCGAGGAGTCGGCGTAGGCACCCGCGTCCATCAGGATCTGGGCCTCGACCTTGACGAGGCGGCCCTCCGCGTCCGCGTGGTGGCGGTAGCGCAGCAGGGTGGGGTGGCGGTGGGCGTGGCCGAGGAAGGACTCCTCGCGGGTGGCGGCCAGCTTCACCGGGTGGCCGGTGCGCAGCGCGAGCAGCCCGAGCGGGAGCTGGAAGGCGGCGTCCTCGCGGTCGGCGGTGGCGCCCGGGACGCCGGTGACGACGACGCGCACCCGGTCCGGGTCGAGGCCGAAGCAGGCGGCGGCGAGGTCGCGGTCGGTGTGCGGGTCGGTGGAGGCGGTGTAGATCTCCACGCCGCCGTCGGGTCGCGGTACGGCGAGCCCGGCCTCGGCGCCGATGGGCGCGGGGTCCTGGCGGCCGATGCGGTAGAGGCCCTCGACGACGACCTCGCCGGTCGCCTCGGGGTCTCCGTAGCGGAGCGGGATGTGGCGGATGAGGTTGCCGTCGGGGTGCAGCGGGACCGCGCCGAAGGACTGTTCGGGGTCGGTGACGGCGTCGAGCAGCTCGTACTCGACGGCGATGGCGGCGGCGGCGAGGCGCGCGGTGTCGGGGTGGTCGGCGGCGACGGCGGCGATGGGCTCGCCGTGGTGGCGCACCACGTCGTGGGCGAAGACCGGCCGGTCGGCGATGCGGCGGCCGTGGGTGGTGGCGCCGGGGACGTCGGCGTGGGTGATGACGGCGCGTACGCCGGGCATCTCGGCGGCGGCCGAGGTGTCGACCGAGAGGATGCGGGCGTGGGCGTGCGGGGAGCGCAGCACGGCGGCCCACAGCAGGCCCTCGGCCCACAGGTCGGCGGCGTAGGGGAAGGTGCCCTCGGTCTTGGCGCGGGCGTCGGCCGCCGGTACGGAGGCGCCGATGCCGCGCAGCGGCGGCGGCTGGTCCCCCTCGGGGGCGGCGGCGACCGTGGTGACGCTCGTCGTCGCCGTGGCCGCGTCGTGCCCGCTCACGCCATGCCTCCGTTGTGGTGGATCCCCGTGGTGCCGCCGTCGTGCTCGCCGCCGCCGGCGTGCTCGACGCCCTGCCCGTACTCGCCGCCCGCGCCGTACTCGACGCCCTGGCCGTACTCGACGCCTTGCCCGTACCCGGCGCCCGCGCCGTGCTCGACGCCCTGGCCGTACTCGACGCCCGCGCCGTACTCGGCCGCCTGCCCGTACTCGACGCCCGCGCCGTGGCCGTGGACGCCGCCCTCGCCGGGCGGTGCCTGGTGCGGGATGCGCGGTTCGGCGCCGGTCCCGCCCGCCGCGGCGGCGTCGGCGGCCTGCCGGTCCTGTGCCTGCTGTTCCGCGGCGGCGGCCTGCGCGGCCTCCCGCTCCGCGACGACGTCACGGACGGCTTCCATGACGCCCTTGTAGCCGGAGCAGCGGCAGAGGTTGCCGCACAGCGCCTGGCGGGTCTCCAGGTCGCTGGGGGCGTGGTTGCCCTCCAGCAGGTCGTGGATCGTCATGGCCATGCCGGGCACGCAGAATCCGCACTGCACCGCGCCCGACCTGCACAACGCCTGCTGCACGTCCGACAGTTCCCCGTCGGTCGCGAGCCCCTCGACGGTGCGCACCTCGCTGCCCGCCGCCGTGGCCGCCGGGACCAGGCAGGAGGCGACGAGCCGGCCGTCGACCTGTACGGCGCAGGCCCCGCACTCCCCCTGGGAGCAGCCGTCCTTGGCGCCGGCGAGGCCGAGGCGCTCGCGCAGCACGTACAGCAGGGACTCGCCGATCCAGGCACCGGTGACGGGCCGGTCGGCGCCGTTGACGCGCAGGACGTAGGAGGCCGCCGGGTGTTCGTGCTGGGCGACGGCGGGGGCGCCCTCGACCGGGTCCTCGTACGTCGCCCCCAGGCCCGGGGTCCCTTCGGCGTCGCCCTCGTGCGGCACGGTCACCGCGAGGTCGGGGGCGTCCGCGTCCGGCGCCTGCGCGACCGGCGCCTCCTCGGGCACCGACGGCCCCGCCGGCGGGTCGACCGGCGCGGCCCCGACCGGCTCGACCGGCGCGGCCTCGGCCGCCTCGGCCGTCTCGACCGTCTCCGCGAAGGACTGCCCCTGCCCGAGGGTGTGGCCCGGCCCCTCCCCGGGGCCGTACCCCGGCTCGCGGTCCGGTTCCGCCCCCGGTCCGGGGTCGTGGGCGTGCCCGGCGGCTTCGCCCGCGTCCACCGGGCGCGGGCGCTCGCCCTCGACCGGCGTGTCCGCCGGGCCGTGGGCGGCTTCGATGTCCGGGGCCGCGTGCGGGACCGCCTCCGGCTCGGGGCCGGTCGTCCCCGCCTGGCCCTCCGGCAGCGGGGTGCCCACGCCGGGGCCGCCGAGCACCCTGGGGCCGCGCACGGGCGCGGGCGCGGCCTCGCCGGGCAGCACCCCGGAGGTCATCAGCGTCTCGGAGCCGGTCCACGGCGCGGCGCCGCCGACCGGCGGGGCCGTCGCGTCCGGGCCCTGGCCCCAGAGGTCGGTCCGCTCCCCGGCCGACGGATCGGCCGGGGCGGGGTCGTACGCCCGGTCCGCCGGCGCGGCGGGGTGGCCGCCGTAGGGCGCGTACGCCTCGGCCGGCGGGAAGCCCGCGGCGTCCGTCGGCAGCGTCCACTGTCCGGTCGCCCCGTGCCCCTCGACGTGCCCGGTGTACCCGGCGTGCGCGGTGTGGTCGACGTGCTCCGCGTGCGCGGTGTGGTCGACGTGCTCCGCGTGCGCGGTCTGGTCGACGTGCTCGGTGTGCTCCGCGTGCTGGACCGCCTCGGGGAAGTGCCACTCGGCCGTCGCGCTCGGGTCCGGGTCGACCGCGGGAGCGGGAGCCGGAACGGCGGCGTTCGCGTAGGGGTCCTGCTCCGGGGCGCTCTCGCGGCCCCGGTCGGCGAAGACCGCGGCCACCGAGGCCGGCAGCGGGATGGACGCCGGGATCGGGCTGCGGGCCGGCGCGGCCGGGGCCGCCGGGGCGGACGCCCCGCCCGCCTCGGGCCACTGCACGGGCATCGTCCAGGTACCGGTGGCGGTGGGGTCCGCGCTGCCGGAACCGAGCGGCACGATCATCGGCGGCGGCGCGTACCCGTGTCCGGGCGCGGCCAGCGGCTCCCCGGTGTCGAGCGCGTCCAGCATCTCCTGCGGCAGCTTCACGAAGGCCGTGGCCTCGTTGTCGTACTCGCCCCCGTGCGGGACCGGCTCCCAGCCCCAGCCGGCGCCGTCGCCCGTCGTTCCGCTCACGTTCTCGTTCCCGCTCATGAGGTCAGTGCCCTCCCCAGGGCCCTGCGCGCCAGCACGGCCACCGTCCGCCGCAGATGCAGTACACCGGAGGGGACGGGTTCCCCCTGGTCGGGCACGCAGGCCGCGGCGACGTACTCGCCGAAGGCCTCCAGCGCCTCGGGGGCCAGCGTCCGGTCGCCGTCCCAGTCGATCAGCGAGGCCACCCACTGCTCGGCCTCCAACGGGCGCAGCGGCATCGGGGCCACCGCGCCGATCGCGCACCGCACGCCCCGGCGCGCGGGGTCCAGCACGAGGCCCACGGACGCCACCGCGCGCCCCGGACCCGTACGCCCGGTCGCCTTCAGGAAGACCTGCGGCGCGTGCAGCAGGGGCACCCGTACGAAGCCGATGAGTTCGCCGCCGCGGAGCATCTCGCGGCCGGCCAGCAGGTGGGAGACGGGGATCTCGCGGCGCGCGCCGCCGGGGCCGACGATGACCAGGACCGCTTCGAGCGCCGCCAGCACGGGCAGCGCGTCACCGGTCGGGGCGGCCGTGGCGATGTTCCCGCCGAGGGTGCCGGCGTTGCGGATCTGCGGCGGGCCCGCGGCGCGCGCGGCGGCGGCCAGCGCCGGGATCAGGGCGGCGAAGTCGGGCCGTCCCATCCGGGCGTGGGTCAGGCCCGCGCCGAGGAGCGCGTGCCCGTCCTGGTACTGCCAGCCGCGGATCTCGCTGATCCGGCCGAGACCGACCAGCGCGGCGGGCCGCAACAGGCCCGCGTTGACGGCCGCCATGAGGTCGGTTCCGCCGGCCACGGGCACGGCGGCGGGCATGGCGGCGAGCGCCGCCACGGCCTCGTCGAGCGTGGTCGGAAGCGTCACGGCCTGCGCCGCCCGGTCCGCGTGCGGTGTGTGCGGCCCCTGAGCTGAATGCGGTGCGTGCGGTGCGTGCGTGGTCAACCCGGCTGCCCCTTCCCGATGTCCCGGTCCCGGCGCTCACGCCTGTCCGCCGTACGGTACGTGCTCACCGCCGGGACGTGGCAACTCTGGCACATCTTCGGGGCCGGCCGGCGCGAGGGTCTCCCCCGCGGCGCGCGCCGGCCCGCACGGCCGGCCGGCGCGCGCACCCGCCCCGCGACGCCGTGCGCGGGCCCCTTCCCGGGCCGCGCCGCGCTTCCACCCGAACGCCCGTTTTCCCCCGGATACGCCTCATTCGAGCGAGAGTTCCAAAGGTTTCCGAAGAGTTCCGCTTGCGGTCACGCGGGCGGGAAGGAGCCCCCGCGCCCCCGCGTCACACGATCGGAGGGACCCCCTCGACCGGGCGGCCCGACACCCCCGGCCGACGCTGCCACGGCAAGGGACCGGCCGGCGGCCGGTAGCCGACCCCGAGCGCGTCCAGGCGCGCGTAGTGCGAGGTCATCCGCGCCTCGAAGGCCGCGTAGTCACGGGATTCCGGTTCGGGCAGGGGCGACCACACCACCTCGGCGAAGGCCGCGAGGCGGGGGAACGCCTGGTAGTCGACGCGGCCCTGGTTCTCCATCACCTCGGTCCACACGTTGGCCTGCGCGCCCAGCACGCGCGCGGCGGCCTCCGGCGACAGCTTGGGCGGCACGGGCTCGAAGCGGTAGACGTCCTCCAGGGTCCGCACGTACCCGATGGGCATCGGCTCGTCGGGGCCCCCCGCCTGACGGTGGTCCAGGTACACCTGCTGCTCGGGGCACATCACCACGTCGTGTCCGGCCTCGGCGGCGGCGATCCCGCCCGCGTACCCGCGCCAGGAGGAGACGGCCGCGCCGTCGGCGAGTCCGCCCTCCAGGATCTCGTCCCAGCCGATGAGCCGCCGGCCCCGCTCGGCGAGCCAGTGGTCGAAGTGCCGGATGAACCAGGACTGGAGGCCGCCCTCCCCGTCCACGCCCAGTTCGGCGATCCGGCGGCGGGCCGTCGGGGAGGCGCGCCACTGCTCCTTGGGGCATTCGTCGCCGCCGACGTGCACGAACGGGGCCACCTCGACGGGGAAGAGCTCCAGCAGCTCCTCGAAGACGCCCTCGTAGAAGCGCAGTACGGTCTCGGTCGGGGCGAGGACGTTCTCGCTGATGCCCCAGTCGTCCCACACGCCCAGTGCCGCGGTGTCGACGACGTCGGCGTTGCCCAGTTCCGGGTAGGCGGCGATGGCGGCCTGGGAGTGGCCCGGGATGTCGATCTCGGGGACGAGGCGGACGTGCCGCTCGGCGGCGTAGGCGACGATCTCGCGGATGTCGTCCTGGGTGTAGAAGCCGCCGTGCGGGGTCTCGTTCCACAGCGGGGAGGCGCGGTGCCCCCACCGGCTGCGGGGCCGCCAGGCGCCGACCTCGGTGAGCCGGGGGTGGCGCCGGATCTCGACCCGCCAGCCCTGGTCGTCCGTCAGGTGCAGGTGGAGGACGTTCAGCTTGTGCGCGGCCAGCAGGTCGATCTGGCGCAGCACCCCGTCCTTGGGCGTGAAGTGCCGGGCGACGTCGAGCATCATGCCGCGCCAGCCGAAGCGCGGCGCGTCCTCGATCCGCGCGTACGGCAGGCTCCAGGCCGCCCGGCCCGCCAGCGGCGCCCTGCGGTGGGCCTCGGGCCCCAGCAGCTGACGCAGCGTCCGCGTGGCCCAGAACAGGCCCGCGGGGTCCGCCCCCACCAGTTCGACACCGTCCGCGCCGACCTCGATCCGGTACGCCTCGGGTCCGGGCGCCGCGAGCCCCTCGGGGTCGAGCGCCAGCCGCACGTCGCCCCGCTCGCCGGCGGCGGCGTCCGGCAGGTCCCAGCCGGTGGCCGCCCCGAGTTCGCGGCGCAGCAGGCGGGCGACGTCCTCGGCGCCGGGCCCGACGCTCAGGGTCGGCCGGTTCCCGAAGACGTGGCGGCGGCCCTCCCCGTCCGGTACGGCGAGGCGGGGCAGGGGGATCAGGTCCATGCGGCAACCCTTCGCGGAAGCGAGCGCGTTGCGCCCTGCGCAACGCTCGTTCCGCAGGGCGCTCGTCCTCGCCGACCCTAGCCCGCCACCGGGACACGGCAAAGGCCCCCGGACGCGATCTCGCGCACCCGGGGGCCTTCGCCGACGGTTTCGGGACTTCCCTACTCGCCGTTCGGGACTTCCCGCCTCGTTCCTCGGGACGTCCCTCCCGGCCCTCTCGGGGCCCGCCTACTTGTCCTTGCCGCCCTTGTCCTTGTCGCCACCGGCGCCCATGGAGTCGTAGATCTCCTTGCACATGGGGCAGACGGGGTACTTCTTCGGGTCGCGGCCCGGAACCCACACCTTGCCGCAGAGCGCGACGACGGGGGTGCCCCCGAGCGCGCTCTCCATGATCTTGTCCTTCTGGACGTAGTGGGCGAAGCGCTCGTGGTCGCCGTCGCCGTGGGACACCTGCGGCGTCGGCTCTACGAGGGTCCCCGTACCAGTCCCGCGCTCGGGCTCAAGAGTGCTCATGAATCCAGGGTACTGAACGCCGACCGGGTCAGTTCAGCGACGGGTCGTCCAGATAGGTGGCGACCATCGCGAGGTCGCTGCGCTGCCGCCGCAGCACCGCCCGCCACAGCCGTTCGGGGTCCGGGAAGGAGACGTCACCCGGCTCGGAGTCCACCACGTACCAGGCCCCCTCCCCCAGCTCCGACTCCAGTTGGCCCGGGCCCCAACCGGAGTAGCCCGCGAAGATGCGCAGCCCACCGAGGGCCGCGGCCAGCAGTTCGGGCGGCGCCTCCAGGTCGACCAGGCCGATCGCCCCGTGCACCCGGCGCCAGCCGAGCGGCCCCTCCTCGCCCGGGATCACCGCGACCCCCAGGGCCGAGTCCAGGGCCACCGGACCTCCCTGGAACACCACCCCCGGATCGCCGGCCAACGGCGCCCACGGCAGCAGGATGTCGCGCACGTCCACGGGGGTGGGCCGGTTGAGGACCACGCCGAGGGAGCCCTGCTCGTCGTGGTCGAGCAGCAGCACCACCGCGCGGTCGAAGTTCGGATCCGCGAGGGCGGGGGTGGCCACGAGCAGCCGCCCTGTGAGGGAGGACACCTCGGTCATGCGGACATGATCTCGCACAATCGTGCTCCGGGGGGAGCCGGCGGCCGGATTCGATCACGCGCAGCTCAGGGCGCACGGCGGCAAGGAGGAGCGCGCACCCCCCGCGCACCCCCCGAACCCTTCCGGAAGTCGACGCTCCGCTACCTGGCGCACACGCTGGGTGCTGTACCGAATTCATGACAGTCCTACGGCCACGTCACCCATACAAACAAGGGGGTGGTGGCGCTTACCCTTTTCCCTGCACCCCTGCCCATCCCTCTCCGGAACGCGAGATCCATGACCGGCAACGATGTCCTGCTTGTCCACGGCGGTACCCCGCTCGAGGGCGAGATCCGTGTCCGCGGCGCGAAGAACCTCGTGCCGAAGGCCATGGTCGCCGCGCTGCTCGGCAGCGGCCCCAGTCGGCTGCGCAACGTCCCCGACATCCGCGACGTGCGCGTCGTGCGCGGGCTGCTCCAGCTGCACGGCGTGACGGTGCGCCCCGGCGAGGAGCCGGGCGAGCTGGTGCTCGACCCGACCCACGTCGAGAGCGCGAACGTCGCCGACATCGACGCGCACGCGGGCTCCTCCCGGATCCCGATCCTCTTCTGCGGCCCGCTGCTGCACCGCCTCGGCCACGCCTTCATCCCGGGCCTGGGCGGCTGCGACATCGGCGGCCGGCCGATCGACTTCCACTTCGACGTGCTCCGCCAGTTCGGCGCGACCATCGAGAAGCGCGAGGGCGGCCAGTACCTGGAGGCCCCGCAGCGCCTTCGCGGATGCAAGATCCGCCTGCCCTACCCGTCGGTCGGCTCGACCGAGCAGGTCCTGCTGACGGCCGTCCTGGCCGAGGGCGTGACCGAGCTCAGCAACGCCGCCGTGGAGCCCGAGATCGAGGACCTCATCTGCGTGCTGCAGAAGATGGGCGCGATCATCTCCATGGACACCGACCGCACCATCCGCATCACCGGTGTCGACCAGCTCGGCGGCTACAACCACAAGGCGCTCCCGGACCGCCTGGAGGCCGCCTCGTGGGCCTCCGCGGCCCTGGCGACCGGCGGCAACATCTACGTCCGCGGGGCGCAGCAGCGCTCGATGATGACCTTCCTGAACACGTACCGGAAGGTCGGTGGCGCGTTCGAGATCGACGACGAGGGCATCCGCTTCTGGCACCCGGGCGGTCCGCTCAACGCCATCGCGCTGGAGACGGACGTGCACCCCGGCTTCCAGACCGACTGGCAGCAGCCGCTGGTCGTCGCCCTCACCCAGGCCTCGGGCCTGTCGATCGTCCACGAGACGGTCTACGAGTCCCGCCTCGGCTTCACCTCGGCGCTCAACCAGATGGGCGCGCACATCCAGCTGTACCGCGAGTGCCTGGGCGGCAGCGCCTGCCGCTTCGGCCAGCGCAACTTCCTGCACTCGGCGGTCGTCTCCGGCCCCACCAAGCTGCAGGGCGCCGACCTGGTCATCCCCGACCTGCGCGGCGGGTTCTCGTACCTGATCGCGGCGCTGGCGGCCGAGGGCACCTCGCGCGTCCACGGCATCGACCTGATCAACCGCGGCTACGAGAACTTCATGGAGAAGCTCGTCGAGCTCGGCGCCAAGGTGGAGCTGCCGAACGGCGACCTCGTCTGATCGGCTCACAGCCCCTCCCGGGGCCCCACGGGGCTCCGACCTCCCACAGCGGGCCCCGCCGACGCACCTCCACGGGGACGACGCGGACCTCGTCGAAGTGGTAGACG